>NZ_LUNH01000024.1:0-4638 GCF_001628525.1 Aeromicrobium sp. REDSEA-S38_B2
ATCATCCATCAGGAGCTTAGCCTCGCGCCCAATCTCAGCGTGCGCGATAACATCTTCATGGGCCGCGAGATCACCACCGCCACCGGCGTCGACTATGCCGAGGAGGAGCGCCAAACCCGCGCGCTGATGGAGGAGCTTGAGGAGGACATCGACCCGCTGACCCCGGTCGAGGATCTGCGTCTCGGCCAGCAGCAGGTGGTCGAGATCGCCCGCGCGCTGGCCGCCGGCAAGGCGCGCCGCGCGCGCAGCAGCGCCGCCCGGAGGCGTTGACCGTGCGTGCTCTCCTCGCCGGCGGCGGCACCGCCGGCCACACCTCCCCGCTCCTCGCGACGGCCGCCGTGCTGCGCGACGAGGGCGTCGACGTGACCTGCCTGGGCACCCCGCGGGGCCTGGAGACCACCCTCATCCCCGAGGCCGGGTTCCCGCTCGAGCTCGTCCCGCCGGTCCCGCTGCCCCGACGCCCCGGTGCGGCGCTGCTGCGCGTGCCGGGACGGCTCCGCGCGGCGGTGCGCGCCACGCACGACGTCTTCGAGCGCGTGCAGCCCGACGTGGTCGTCGGCTTCGGCGGCTACGTCTCCGTCCCGGCCTACCTCGTGGCGCGACGTCGCGGTGTCCCGCTGGTCGTGCACGAGGGCAACGCGAAGCCGGGCATCGCCAACCGCCTCGGCGCGCGCTTCACCGAGCACGTCGCCACCAGCTTCCCCGACACGCCGCTGCGGCACGGGCAGTACGTGGGGCTGCCGATCCGTCGCCAGATCTCCAGGCTCGACCGCTCCGCCGCGCGGGCCGAGGGTCGCGCGCACTTCGGGCTCGACCTCGACCGACCGACGCTGCTCGTCACGGGCGGCTCGCAGGGCGCCCGTCGCATCAACCAGGCGGTCAGCGGTGCCGCGCGCGACCTCGCCGAGGCCGGCGTCCAGGTGCTCCACGCCGCCGGACGCCCCGAGGAGGTCGTGCTCGAGCGTCCCGCCGACGCCCCGCCGTACGTCGTCGAGCAGTACATCGACCGGATCGACCTCGCCTACGCGGCCGCCGACCTCGTCGTCTGCCGCGCCGGCGCGAACACCGTCACCGAGGTGGCCGCCGTGGGGCTGCCGGCGGCGTTCGTCCCGCTGCCGATCGGCAACGGCGAGCAGGCGCTCAACGCACACCCCGTGGTGCAGGCTGGCGGCGGCCTGCTCATCGACGACGAGGCCATGACCCCCGCCTGGGTCGACCAGGTCGTCGTGCCGCTCGTGCAGGACACCGAGCGGCTGGCCCTCATGTCGGCCGCGGCGACCGACCTCGTGCCGCGCGACGCCGACGCCCGGCTCGCGCGCATGGTCCTGGCCGCCGCAGGTCGGGAGCTCGGTCGATGAGGGTCCCCGTCCCCGACCACGTGCCCGGACCGCACGACCTCGGCCGCGTCCACCTCGTCGGCATCGGCGGGGCGGGCCTGTCCGCGATCGCGCGGCTGCTCGCCCAGCAGGGCGTGAGCGTCAGCGGCAGCGACGCCGCCGACGGCACCGTCGTGCGCGCGCTGCGCGAGGAGGGCATCACCGTCCACGTCGGGCACGCGGCGGAGCACGTCGAGGGTGCCGACACCGTCATCGTGTCCACCGCCGTCCGCGAGGACAACCCCGAGGTCGTGGCCGCCACGGCGTCGGGTGCGCGGCTCTGGCCACGGTCGGCGGGCCTGCGCTCGGTCATGACCGACCGGCGCACGGTCGCTGTCGCGGGCACGCACGGCAAGACCACCACCACCGCCATGCTCACCTGCGCCCTCGTGGCCGCCGGCGCCGAGCCGTCGTTCGCCATCGGCGCGGAGGTCGCGAGCCTTGGCACCAACGCACGCGTGGGCACCGGCGACGTGCTCGTCGCGGAGGCCGACGAGAGCGACGGCGCGTTCCTGCACTACGACCCGGCCCTCGCGGTCGTGACCAACGTCGACGCCGACCACCTCGACACCTGGGGGACGGAGGAGGCCTACGCCGCCGCCTTCGAGCAGTTCGTCGCGACCGTCGGCGAGGTGCTCGTGCTCGGTGCCGACGACCCGGGTGCCGCCAGGCTCGCCGCCGCGGGCACCGCGCGCGGGCTCGACGTCGTCACCACGGGCCTGGGCGAGGGCCACGACCTGCGGGCCCGCGACGTGCAGGTGGCCGCCGGGGCGACGACCTTCACCGTCGACGGGCTCGGCCTCTCCGGCCTGCCGGTACGGCTGGCCGTGCCCGGCGCCCACTACGCCCAGGACGCGCTCCTCGCGCTCGCGGTCGGCCTGCGCCTCGGCCACCCGGCCGAGGCTCTCGTGGAGGGCCTGGCCGCCTACGGCGGCGCCCGCCGCCGGATGGAGCGGCTCGGCGAGGTCGACGGCGTGGTCGTCTACGACTCCTACGCCCACCACCCGACGGAGATCCGCGCCGACCTCGCGGCGGCCCGCTCGATCGCGGGGGAGGGGCGGCTCGTCGTGGCCTACCAGCCGCACCTGGTGAGCCGCACGCGTCTCTACGGCGTCGAGATGGGCCGGGCCCTGTCGGCGGCCGACCTCGTCCTGGTCGCCGACCTGTACCTGGCCCGCGAGGACCCCGACCCCGCCGTCACGTCGGCGCTCGTCGTCGACGCCGTCGACGGTCCGCCCGCGTCCGCCGGTGGGCCCGTGGTCGACCTGCACGACGTCCTGCTGCCGCAGGTGCGGCCCGGCGACCTCGTCCTCACGCTTGGGGCCGGCGACGTGACCGTCGTCGGTCCGCGTCTGCTCGACGCGCTGCGCGCCCGCGGGACGGGCGGGGCATGACCGAGCAGCGCTTCCACGAGCGGCGTCGACGCGACCGCCGGAAGCGGCTGCTCCGCTGGGCCGGCGGTCTCGGCGCCGTCGTCCTCGTCGGCGTGCTCGTCTGGCTCGTCTGGTTCTCCCACGTCCTCGGCGTCCGCGACGTCGAGGTCGAGGGCACCAGGACCCTCGGGGTCAAGCAGGTGCGCTCGGTCGCGGACGTCCGGCTCGGCACGCCCCTGGCGAGGCTCGACACCGCCGCCGTCGAGGCCCGCGTGGCGGGACTGCCCGCCGTCGAGCGCGTCGAGGTCCGACGCAGCTGGCCCCGCACCGTCCGGGTCGAGGTCACCGAACGCACCGCCGTCGCCTGGACCAGGGTCGACGGCGACGTGCGCGCGCTCGACCGCTTCGGCATCGACTACCGGACCCTGCGCCAGCCGCCCCGGGGCCTCGTCGAGGTCAGCACCTCGGCCACCGACCCGCGGCAGCGCCAGCTGGCGGTCGTCGCCGCGGCCGCGGTCGTGGCCCGGCTGGAGAAGGACGACCCCGACCTGCTGAAGGCCGTCCGTGCGGTCGAGGCGCCGAGCCGCGACGCCGTGACGCTGCGGCTCTCACGCGACCGCACGGTCACGTGGGGGAGCGCGGCCAAGCCGGAGCAGAAGCTCAAGGTCCTGCGGGCCCTGCTGCGCATCCGGGCGCGCGGCTACGACGTCAGCGCGCCCGAGCAGCCCACCACGCGCCAGTAGCGCCGACGGCCCTCCGGGTCGGCTCGAGCGGGTTCGGAGAGGCGCGCGCGACGGACGTGAGGCAGAGCGTGCGCGACGCGCGGCGTGTCGTCCGTGAGGGCGTCCGCGCGCCGCGTAGCGTGATCCTCGGACAGCAGGTTGACATAACTATAACCCTGACGTTCACGTTCAGACTTGAGGGAGACCCCCTCCAGCCCTCCTCCTGAAAGGCATCGCACATGGCGGTCCAGAACTACCTCGCCGTGATCAAGGTCGTCGGCATCGGCGGCGGCGGCGTCAATGCCGTGAACAGGATGATCGAGGTCGGCCTCAAGGGTGTCGAGTTCATCGCCATCAACACCGACGCGCAGGCGCTGCTCATGAGCGACGCCGACGTCAAGCTCGACGTCGGTCGCGACTCCACGCGCGGTCTCGGCGCCGGGGCGAACCCCGAGATCGGCAAGCGTGCCGCCGAGGACCACGCCGAGGAGATCGAGCAGGCCATCAAGGGCGCCGACATGGTCTTCGTCACCGCCGGCGAGGGCGGCGGCACCGGCACCGGCGGCGCGCCCGTCGTCGCACGGATCGCCCGCTCGCTCGGCGCGCTGACCATCGGCGTCGTCACCCGTCCGTTCACGTTCGAGGGTCGCAACCGCTCGGGCCAGGCCGACGCCGGCATCCAGGCGCTGCGCGAGGAGGTCGACACCCTCATCGTCATCCCGAACGACCGGCTGCTGTCGATCAGCGACCCCAACGTCAGCCTGCTCGACTCCTTCCGCCAGGCCGACCAGGTGCTGCACCAGGGCGTCTCGGGCATCACCGACCTCATCACGACCCCCGGTCTGATCAACCTCGACTTCGCCGACGTCAAGTCGGTCATGTCCGACGCCGGCTCCGCCCTCATGGGCATCGGCTCAGCCCGCGGCGAGCAGCGGGCCGCGGTGGCCGCCGAGATGGCCGTCTCCAGCCCGCTCCTCGAGGCCTCCATCGAGGGGGCGCGCGGCGTCCTGCTCTCGATCGCGGGTGGCTCCGACCTCGGTCTGTTCGAGATCAACGAGGCCGCAGGCCTGGTCGCCGACGCCGTCCACCCCGAGGCCAACATCATCTTCGGTGCCGTCATCGACGACGCCCTCGGCGACGAGGTGCGCGTGACGGTCATCGCGGCAG
>NZ_LUNH01000025.1:0-89601 GCF_001628525.1 Aeromicrobium sp. REDSEA-S38_B2
GTCCCCCACCCCGAGCCGCGCGCGGTGGGCACCGACGAGGTCCCCGGCATCGTCGAGGAGTTCGTGCAGGCGGCGCGCAACGCCGTCGAGGCCGGTGTCGACGGCGTCGAGGTCCACTCGGCCAACGGCTACCTGCTGCACCAGTTCCTTTCGCCGTTGTCGAACGAGCGCGACGACGAGTACGGCGGCTCCTTCGAGAACCGGACGCGGCTGGTCGTGGAGGTCGTCGACGCGGTCCGCGCGGCCTGGCCCGACGACAAGGCGCTCGTGGTGCGGTTCTCGGGGACCGACTGGCTCGACGGCGGCTGGACGTCGGCCGAGACCGCGCGACTCTCGCGCGAGCTCGCCGACCACGGCGTGGACCTCGTCGACGTCTCCAGCGGCGGCCTGCTGCCCGCCGACATCCAGGTCGGGCCCGGCTACCAGGTGCCGCTCGCGCGCGAGGTGCGCGACGGATCCGGCCTGCCCGTGGGCGCGGTGGGCCTGATCACCGACCCGCAGCAGGCGGAGGAGGTGCTCGAGCGGGGCGACGCCGACGTCGTGCTGCTGGCACGGGCCGCCCTGCGCGAGCCGGGCTGGCCCCAGCGCGCCGCCCACGAGCTCGGCGACCCGCCCGCGGGCCTGTACCCGCCGCAGTACGAGCGGGGCGTCTGGCGCTGACCCCGCCGGCCCCGCCACCATGAGCGGGTGGACGACGCGACGTGGACCTTCGACGCCGAGCTCTGGCGCGACGGCGCCTGGCACTTCGTGACCGTGCCCGACGACGTCTCCGACGAGGTGGAGGAGCGCTTCGGTCCGACGGCCGCAGGTTTCGGCTCGGTGCGGGTCGAGGTGACCGTCGGCGCGACCACCTGGCGCACGTCGGTGTTCCCGTCCGCGCAGCAGCGCGCGTACGTGCTTCCGGTCAAGAAGGCCGTGCGGTCCGCCGAGCGCCTCGACGAGGGCGGCACGGCGTCGTTCACGCTGCGCGTGCTCGCGCACTAGGGTGACGGCGTGCTGCACCGCGACGTCCGACGCCCGGCCGCGTGGGCTGCCTGCGCAGGCCTCGCCGGGGCCGGCACGCTGGTGCTCGTGCTCGCGGGCCAGATGCTGCTCATGAGCACGACGCCCGTCGAGACCGGCCCCGACCTCCCCGCGTCGGCCGCGGACGCCATCTCGGCGTCGGTCCGTCGCGACGGTCTGCTGCTGGCGCTGGTGAGTCTGTCCGCGGGAGGTAGGTGAGGCGCCCTACCCGGGCCCGGTAGCGCGGCCGACCTACCCTCGGCCCGCATTCCGCGGCCCACCTACCGCCCAGGGGGCGGGCACGGGCCGGGCGGCGGGGTCGGTGCGACGGTCTAGGCTCGGGCGCGTGGAACGGACCGACGTGGGGCGCAGCCTCGGCTGGGGCGTGGCGCTCGGGGGTGCCCTGGGCACGACGCTGACGCTGCTGTTCTCGGTGGCCGCCCGCTACCTCCTCGGCACGGACGTGCTGATCCTGCCCGGAGGGGCCCCGGAGGCGTCGTTCCCGAGCACCGACCTCGGGCGCTACGTCCTCGTGACCGCCATCGCCAGCGGGGTGGTGCTCGTCGGCTGCCTCGTCGCCCTCTGGGTGCTGCGGCCGCGCGCCCTGCGCGGCTCCGCGATCGCGCTCGTCGTGGTCGGCGTACTGGTCGGTTTCGCGGCCCTGCCGTGGCTCGTCAACACGGCCGCGGCGCTCGCGATCGGCGACGTCACCGCCTGACGCGCCGACAGTCCACCGGCCCGGCCGCGCCCGCCGATAGGATTCTCAGGTGACCGACGCCCCGCTGCCCGACAGCCCGCGCCAGCTCGACACCGTCGCCCACGCGAAGGAGACGCCCGAGCGCGAGCTCCCGTGGGCCGAGCTGGGGCTCAAGCCCGACGAGTACGAGCGGATCGTCGAGATCCTCGGCCGTCGCCCCACCGGCGCGGAGCTCGCCATGTACTCGGTCATGTGGAGCGAGCACTGCTCCTACAAGTCCTCCAAGGTGCACCTCAAGAAGTTCGGCGAGCTGCCCCAGGAGACGCCGCTCGGCAAGACGCTCGCCGGCATCGGCGAGAACGCCGGCGTCATCGACATCGGCCAGGGCTACGCCGTCACCTTCAAGGTCGAGTCGCACAACCACCCGTCCTACGTCGAGCCCTACCAGGGCGCCGCCACGGGCGTCGGCGGCATCGTCCGCGACATCCTCGCCATGGGCGCCCGCCCGGTCGCCGTCATGGACCCGCTGCGCTTCGGCCCCCTCGACGCCCCCGACACCTCCCGCGTGCTGCCCGGCATCGTGGCCGGCGTCGGAGGCTACGGCAACTGCCTCGGCCTGCCCAACATCGGCGGCGAGGTCGTCTTCGACGACACCTACCTCGGCAACCCGCTCGTCAACGCCCTCTGCGTCGGCGTCCTGCGCCACGAAGACCTCCACCTCGCGTTCGCGTCCGGCGTCGGCAACAAGGTGGTCCTCTACGGCGCCCGCACCGGTGGCGACGGCATCGGCGGCGTGTCCGTGCTCGCCTCCGAGACGTTCGACGCCGACGGCCCGGCCAAGCGTCCCAGCGTCCAGGTCGGCGACCCGTTCATGGAGAAGCTGCTCATCGAGTGCACCCTCGAGCTGTTCGCGGCCAAGGTCGTCAACGGCATCCAGGACCTCGGCGGCGCCGGCCTGTCGTGCGCCACGAGCGAGCTGGCCAGCGCCGGCGACGGCGGCATGCACGTCGAGCTCGACACCGTCCCGCTGCGCGACCCGTCGCTCTCGCCCGAGGAGATCCTCATGAGCGAGAGCCAGGAGCGCATGATGGCGGTCGTCGAGCCCGAGCACCTCGACGCGTTCATGGCGATCTGCCAGAAGTGGGACGTCGAGGCCGTCGTGGTCGGCGAGGTCACCGACGGCGACCACCTGGTCATCGACTGGCACGGCGAGACGATCGTCGACGTGCCGCCGCGGTCCGTCGCGCACGACGGACCCACCTACGAGCGCCCGTCCGCCCGCCCCGACTGGCAGGACGCGCTGCAGGCCGACACCGCCGAGCAGCTGCCCCGGCCCAGCACCGGGGAGGAGCTCGGCCGCCAGGTCGTGCAGGTGGTCACGAGCCCGAACCTCGCCGACAAGTCGTGGGTCACCGACCAGTACGACCGCTACGTGCAGGGCAACACCGTGCTCGCGCAGCCCGAGGACGCCGGCATGGTCCGGGTCGACGAGAGCACCCACCTGGGCGTGGCCGTCTCGACCGACTGCAACGGCCGGTTCGCGAAGCTCGACCCCTACGCCGGTGCGCAGCTCGCGCTCGCCGAGTCGTTCCGCAACGTCGCGGTCTCGGGTGCGCTGCCGCTCGCGGTCACCGACTGCCTCAACTTCGGCTCGCCCGAGGACCCGGCGGTCATGTGGCAGTTCGAGCAGGCCACGCACGGTCTCAAGGACGCGTGCGCCGAGCTCGGCATCCCGGTCACCGGCGGCAACGTCAGCTTCTACAACCAGACCGGTGAGACCGCCATCCTCCCGACGCCGGTCGTCGGCGTGCTCGGCGTCATCGAGGACGTCCGGCAGCGCGTGCGCCAGGGCTTCACCCGCGACGGCGACCACCTGCTGGTCCTCGGCGACACCCGTGAGGAGCTCTCGGGCGGCGCGTGGGCGCACACCGTGCACGGCCACCTGGGCGGTCTGCCGCCTGCGGTCGACCTCGCCGCCGAGCAGGCCCTGGCGGCCGTGGTGCGCGAGGCGGGCCGTCTGGGCCTGCTGACGTCGGCGCACGACCTCTCCGACGGCGGCCTGGCCATGGCCCTCGCCGAGGGGTCCTTCGCGCACGGCGTGGGCGTGCAGCTGCAGCTCGACGACGACCCGTTCCTGCAGCTGTTCAGCGAGTCCGCCGCCCGCGCGCTCCTGGCCGTACCGGAGCACCACCACGACGAGGTCGTCCAGATCGCGCAGGAGCACGGCGTCACGCTCACCTCGGTGGGCCGCACCGGCGGGTGCTCCTTCGAGGTGGCGGGCCAGTTCACCATCGACGTCGATGACCTGCGCGACGCCTGGCGGCGGACGCTGCCGGCGGCGCTCGGCCCGATCCTGGAGGCCTGAGGCCGGTGGCGCGGCCGACCGTGGGGCTCACGCCCGAGGTGGTCGACGGCCTGCTCGCCCGGCTCGACGACGGCGACGCCTCGCGCGAGGTGCTCAAGCCGCTCGTCAAGCACTACCTGGGCGAGCTGGCGCGCCGTGCGCCCGGCCGCAGCGTCGAGGTGCGCGTGCCGCCCTACGCGGCGGTGCAGTGCATCGAGGGGTCCACCCACACGCGGGGGACGCCGCCGGCCGTCGTCGAGATGGACGCGGCGACCTGGATCGCGCTCGCGCGGGGCCAGGTCGCCTGGGCCGAGGCCGCCGCTGACCGGACGCGGGTCCGGGCCTCGGGCCAGCGGTCCGACCTGTCGCCGCACCTGCCGCTCGACGTGCCCGAGGCGGCCGACCCGGACGCCTGATCCGGTGCGCTTTCCACACCGCTGAGAACTTTCCCGACCGCGCGAGAACCTGTTCACCCGGTGTATGCTGTGGACCACAACGGTCCCGGCCCACACCCCTGGAGGGTCGGGGCCGTTGCTGCGTCCAGGGGCCCGCGTCGTGCCGTCAGACCTGGCGCCCGTCCTGCGGCCAGTAGCCCTTGCGCAGGTCGCGCTTGAGGATCTTGCCCGACGGGTTGCGCGGCAGCGCCTCGACGACGTCGACCGACTTCGGTGCCTTGTAGTGGGCGAGGCGCTCGCGGGCGTAGTCGATGAGCTCCTGCGGGTCGATCTGGTGCTCGGGCCGGAACGCGACGACGGCCTTCACCGACTCGCCCCACGTGTCGTCCGGGACGCCGATCACGGCAGTCTCCAGCACCGCCGGGTGCTCCGCGAGCACGCGCTCGACCTCCGGGGAGTACACGTTCTCGCCGCCGGTGATGATCATGTCCTTCACGCGGTCCTCGATGAAGACGAACCCGCCGTCGTCGACGCGGCCGATGTCGCCCGAGCGCAGCCAGCCGCCGTCCTGGAGGAGCTCGGCGGTGGCGTCGGGGCGGCCGAGGTACCCGACCGTGCTCTGCTCGGTGCGCCACCACAGCTCACCCGCCTGCCCGGGCTCGACGTCGCGCAGGGTGGCGACGTCGACGACACGCAGCTCCACGCCGGGGATCGGCCGACCGGCCGAGACGAGCCGCTCGGGGTGGTCCTCGTCGCGGTGCGCGGCGTCGTCGAGGATCGTCACGACGCCACCCATCTCGGTCATGCCGTACACCTGCATGAACTGGGTCGTGGGCCAGTGCTCGAGCGCGCCGCGCAGGACGGGCAACGGCATCGGCGCCGCGCCGTAGGAGAAGACCTTGAGCCGACTGAACAGCTGCATCGCCTGGGGTCCGGCCTGCAGCAGCCCTGCCACGACGGCCGGCACGAGGAACGCGTGGGTCACCCCGGCCGCCATCGCGCCGGCGAGGAGCGTCGGGTCGACCTCGCGGATGATGTACCCGTGGGTGCCGGTGGCCGGGCCGAACAGGGCGTAGGACGAGCCGCCGACGTGGAACATCGGCATCGCGACGAGCATCGTGTCGTCGGGCCCGTACTCGACGTCGCCCTTCGCGTTGCGCGTGTGCTCGACCATGTTGTGCTGCGTGAGCATCACGCCCTTCGGGCGCCCGGTGGACCCCGAGGTGTAGATCACGTACGCCACCGACTCGGGCCGGAGCGGTAGCAGCCGATCTCGGTCGGTCACCGCAAGCGGAGAAAACCTGTGCAGCGCATCGAGAATCACCGGATCGTCTACCGCAATCACTGGAATCTCGCTGTCTGCAATTAGCAGGCACGACGCCTGCGTCGCCATGAGGATCGCCGGGTTGTTCTTGTCGAGGAAGGCGATCCGGTCGCCGCGCGTGATGCCCTCGGCCTGCAGGGCGCCGGCGAAGCGCCGCACGTCGTCCCAGGCCTGGGCCCACGTCCACGTGCGGTCGAGGTAGGTCCAGCACCGACCGTCGGGGTCCTGCTCGGCGCGGTGCTGGTGGAAGTCGGACAGGTACGTGGCGTCGGGCAGGTCGGGCACGGGCGCTCCTCTGTGGCGTGGGTCACGCCAGCCTAGAGGGCCCCGGGTCACCGGGGAAAGGGTCGAGCGTGGCTCAGGCCTGCTCGACGACCTCGGCGAGACGTTCGAGCGTCCGCTCCATGTTCCGCTTGGTGGTGCGCGGCAGGTTGCCGCGACGCAGGAAGATCCGCTGCCGGTCGCGGCTGATGTCCCACGTCTCGCGGACGATGGTGCTGGTGCCCTGGTCGACGAGCTCGTAGCGCCAGGTGCGTCCGCCGATGATCCCGAACAGGCCGGTGGTGCGCCAGGCGATGCGCCGGTTCGGCTCGAACTCCACGACCTCGTTCCGGGTCGTGTAGGGCAGGCCCATCTTCATCGACATGCCGAACGTCGAGCCCATCGAGAGCGGCTCGCTCTCGGCCGTGGTGCCCTGCACGGTGCCCGACCCGTCGATCAGCTGGTGCCGTCCCGCGTCGGCGAGGATCGCGAAGATCCGGTCGGCGGGCGCGGCGACGAGCCGCTCGGCGGTGACCTGGTCGGACGTCATGCGTCCATCGTGGCGGAGGTGCCCGGGCGCCGCACGACGAGGCGCGGCGGGTCAGCCGAGCACGAACGCCAGCCAGAACCCGAGCGCGGTGGACAGCCCGATCCACCAGCCGCCGTCGCGGTAGGCCTCGGGCAGGAGCGTGTCGGCGAGGACGGCCAGGGTCGCACCGCCGGCGACGGCCTGGGCGACGGCGATCGCCGCGGGGGAGACGACGTCGCTGCCGGCGTGCGCGGCGACCGTGACGAGGGTCAGCAGGACGCCGACGCCGGCCCACAGCAGCAGTCCGCGGCGCGGCCCGAGCGCGGGGTCCTCGCGCAGGGAGGCGGCGCTGGCGATCGCCTCGGGGGTGTTGCCGACGGCGATCGCGACCAGCAGCGCGAGCCCGCCCTCCTGCAGCGACACCCCCAGCGCGGTGTTCTCCGGCACGCCGTCGAGGAACGCGCCCAGGAGCAGACCGAGCCCGACCGCCGACGTCCCGAGCCGGGTGTCGAGCAGGTGGCTGAGGACGACGTACGCCGCCGCGCCCCCGATGAGCCCGAGACCCGCCAGCCCGGCCCCCACCTCCGTGAACGCCGGCCCGAACAGCTCCTCCGACGCCGCCGCGATCATCGTCCCCGCCCCGAACGCCATCAGCGCAGCGAGCACCGGCTTCGGGATCCGCCACCGCAGACCCACAGCCGCGCCCCCCACGAGCGGCACGGCCGTCGCGGCACCGTAGAGAGCAGCGGTGAGCACCCGTCCACGCTAGGGCGGTCGGGGCGGGGGCGCCTCTCGGCGGATTCGTGGGTGGGTCTGGGCTGGCTGATGCGGAGGTCCTGACCTTGCTGGTGCGCTGCCTGCGGGGGTCGTGACCTTGCTGGTGCGCTGCCTCGGCTGGCGCTGGGTCTGGTCTCCGAAAGGGCCTCGACCGGCAGTGGGCCTGGGGGCGGCTCCGGGTCTCGGGGTCTGGCCTGAGCTCGCCTTTGGACACACGATTCTTCGTTTCTGCGTTCTCGGGCCAAAGTTCCGCGTTGGCGCGTCCCATCGGTGGATCTGCCACCTTCTGAGGGCCCTACAGGTGGCAGATCCACCGCCGGCGGGGTCAGACGTGGCAGTGCTTCTCCCTTCTCGTGGACCGTGCCACGAGAAGGGAGAAGCGCTGCCCACCCCACCCCCAAGGGCACCCACGATTCTTCCTTCGCGCGCTTGAGGCCGGACGCTTCTGCGTTGGTGACGGGATCCCGTAGCAAACGCAGAAGCCTCGGAGTCCCACGCACGAACGCAGATCCTTGCGTCCGACGCGGGCCGCAGCCCGAGTGCCCAACCCAACGCGCCCGCCAGCCGCCCGGTCGAGGCCCTTCGGAGACCACACCCAGCGCCAGCCGAGGCAGCGCACCAGCACGGCGAGACCCCCGCAGGCAGCGCACCGGCAAGGTCGCGGCGACCGCAGGCAGCGCAGCAGGCGACGAGACCACTGCAGGCAGCGCACCAGCAGGACGAAGCCCCTCAGCCATCGCACCACCAGCCCTTACCGCCCACGTCACGCCCAGGGCGGTCCCGAGGGTGCTGGCGGGCCCCTACACTGGTGCGGTGGCACGCGGAGACGGTCGGCTGACGCACGACATCGATCCTCAGGACGTCGGACCCCAGGACGCCTGTGGCGTGTTCGGGGTGTGGGCTCCCGGTGAGGAGGTCGCGAAGCTCAGCTACTTCGGTCTGTACGCCCTGCAGCACCGGGGCCAGGAGTCGGCGGGCATCGCGGTGAGCAACGGCAAGCAGATCCTCGTCTACAAGGACATGGGGCTGGTCTCCCAGGTCTTCGACGAGTCGACGCTGGAGTCGCTGGTGGGTTCGGTCGCGATCGGGCACTCGCGCTACAGCACCACGGGCGCGAGCGTGTGGCAGAACGCCCAGCCGACGTTCCGGCCCACCGCGCAGGGATCCGTCGCCCTCGCGCACAACGGCAACCTGACCAACACCGCCGACCTCGTCACGATGCTGCAGGAGCGGACGGCCGAGAACGGTCCCGGCCGGCGCGGCAAGGGCGAGACCGCCACCACCGACACGTCGGTCATGGCGAGCCTGCTGGCGGCCTACCCCGACCGGTCGGTCGAGGAGGCCGCGATCGAGGTGCTGCCGAAGCTGCGGGGCGCCTTCTCGCTCGTGTTCATGGACGAGCACACCCTCTACGCCGCGCGCGACCCGCAGGGCATCCGCCCGCTCGTGCTCGGCCGCCTGGAGCGCGGGTGGGTCGTCGCCAGCGAGACCGCCGCCCTCGACATCGTCGGCGCCTCCTTCATCCGCGAGATCGAGCCGGGCGAGTTCATCGCCATCGACGAGAACGGTCTGCGCACCGAGCGGTTCTCGCCGGCCGAGCCGAAGGGCTGCATCTTCGAGTACGTCTACCTCGCCCGCCCCGACACCACCATCTCCGACCAGCGCGTCTTCACGGTGCGTGCGGAGATCGGCCGACGTCTGGCGCGCGAGCACCCGGTCGACGCCGACCTCGTCATCCCCGTGCCGGAGTCGGGCACGCCGGCCGCCATCGGCTACGCCGAGGAGAGCGGGATCCCGTTCGGCCACGGCCTGGTCAAGAACTCCTACGTGGGGCGCACGTTCATCCAGCCCTCGCAGACCATCCGGCAGCTCGGCATCCGGCTCAAGCTCAACCCGCTGCGCGACGTCATCGCCGGCAAGCGGCTCGTGGTCGTCGACGACTCGATCGTGCGCGGCAACACGCAGCGCGCGCTCGTGCGGATGCTGCGCGAGTCGGGTGCGGCGGAGGTGCACGTGCGCATCTCGAGCCCGCCGGTCAAGTGGCCGTGCTTCTACGGCATCGACTTCGCCTCGCGCGCCGAGCTCATCGCCAACGGCATCAGCGTGGAGGAGATCTGCCGCTCGATCGACGCCGACTCCCTCGCCTACGTCGAGCTCGACCAGCTCGTCGAGGCCACGAACGTGCCCAAGGAGAAGCTCTGCCGCGCCTGCTTCGACGGCATCTACCCGGTCCCGCTGCCCGAGGACGACCTGATCGGCAAGCACCTGCTCGAGACCGACGCGAAGCCTCTGAAGGTGATCCAGTGACGAGCACGCAGCAGCCCAGCGCCTACGCCGCCTCGGGCGTGTCCATCGAGGCCGGCGACCGCGCCGTCGAGCTCATGAAGGAGTGGGTCGACAAGGCCCGCCGTCCCGAGGTCGTCGGAGGCATCGGCGGGTTCGCAGGCCTGTTCGACGCCACGGCGCTGAAGGACTACCGCCGTCCCCTGCTCGCGACGTCGGCCGACGGCGTCGGCACGAAGGTGCAGATCGCGCAGCGCATGGACGTGCACGACACCATCGGGTACGACCTCGTCGGCATGCTCGTCGACGACCTCGTCGTCTGCGGTGCCGAGCCGCTGTTCATGACCGACTACATCGCGTGCGGGAAGGTCGTCCCTGAGCGCATCGCGTCGGTGGTCAAGGGCATCGCGCAGGCGTGCGCGGAGGCCGGCACCGCGCTGCTGGGCGGCGAGACCGCCGAGCACCCCGGGCTGCTGCACCCCGACGAGTACGACGTGGCCGGTTCCACGACCGGTGTCGTCGAGGCCGACGCGCTGATCGGTGCCGAGCTGGTCCGCCCCGGCGACGTCGTCGTGGCCATGGCCTCCTCGGGGCTGCACTCCAACGGCTACTCGCTCGCGCGGCACGTGTTCTTCGGCCAGGCGCAGTGGTCGCTCGACCGTCACGTGTCCGAGCTCGGCGCGACCCTCGGCGAGGCGCTCCTGACGCCCACCCGCCTGTACACGCTGCCCTGCCTCGACCTCGTCCGTCGCACCCGGACGCACGCGATGTCGCACGTCACCGGCGGCGGACTCGCCGCCAACCTCGAGCGCGTCGTCCCCGACACCGTGTCGGTGCGCATCGACCGCAGCACCTGGACGCGCCCCGCGATCTTCGACCTCGTGTCCGACCTCGGCGAGGTCTCCCAGCACGACCTGGAGGAGGCGCTGAACATCGGCGTCGGCATGGTCGCGCTCGTCGACCCTGACGACGCCGACGCGGCCGTGCGCCTGCTGGGCGAGCACGGCGTCCAGGCGTGGGTCGCGGGAGAGGTGGCCGAGGCCGGCGTGCACGGCCCCGGCGGGACGGTCACGCTGGAGAACCGACACGCGTGACTCGTGCCCCCGCTGCCAGCGCGTTCGAGATTGTTCGGTAGGGTAGGCACCACGACATACTGACGATTTCTCTGCGAGGGGGTCGGACCCATGGGGCGCGGCCGTGCAAAGGCAAAGCAGACCAAGGTCGCACGCGACCTGAAGTACCGGACCTTCGATCCGGACTTCGACGATCTGCAACAGGAACTCCACCAGGACTCGGGTGACCCGATCCCGGACCAGTACGCCGATCTCGCGAGGAAGTACGGGGACGAAGCGGCCAGTTGAGGCCCGTTCCCCCGGTCGCCCGTCGAGGCGGCTGTTCGCGTGCGTCCGCACCGGTGCGGACGTGGTCGACGTGACCGCGCGCCGTCGGACGCCCTGACGTCCGTCCGCGGGCGGTCGGTGACGTGACGAGCCGGTCCGGACGTCGGTCCGGACCGGCTCGCACGTGCGGGGGACCGCCGCGCTGTCAGCGTGCCCGCCGAGGGACGTGGGCGAGCCTGCTCGGCCACCAGAAGCGTCGTCCGCACCAGGCCACGAGTGCCGGGGTGACGACCCCACGGACGAGGACGGTGTCGAGGAGCACGCCGAAGCCGACGAGGACGCCCAGTTGCGCGAGCAGCACGAGAGGCAGGACCCCGAGCACCGCGAAGACGGCGGCGAGGAGGATGCCGGCACTCGTGATCACGCCGCCCGTCACCCCGAGGGCCGTCACGACCGACGAGGTGGCGTCGCCGCTCGCCCGCATCTCCTCCCGTGCCCGCGCGGTGAGGAAGATGTTGTAGTCCACCCCGAGCGCCACCAGGAAGATGAACGCCAGCAGGGGGGTGCTCACGTCCATCGCCGACCAGCCGAGGACGTGGTCGAACACGAGCCATCCGACGCCGAGCGCCGACAGGTACGACAGCACCGTCGTCGCGACCAGCAGCACGGCAGCCACGACGGAGCGCAGCAGGAGCAGCAGCATGCCGAGCACGACGACGAGGACCACGGGCACGACCACCGTCCGGTCGCGTTGCGCCGTCGTCGCCTCGTCGAGGGCCTGCGCGTCCTGACCCCCGACCAGGGCGTCGGGGTCGACCTCCTGCACGGCGGCGCGGAGCCGCTCGATCGTGCCGAGGGCGGCGTCGCTGCCCGGCGGGTCGGACAGCACCACGCTCACCGGCGCCACGGTCGCGCTCGGGCGACCGACGTCGGCGGACTGCACGTCCGGGACGTCCGCTGCCGCACGGGCGACCTGCTCGGCGAGCCGCGGGCTGGTGACGACGGTGGTCGGGGAGGAGGCGCCCGCAGGGAACGCCGACGCGAGCGTCTGCTGGGCGGTGATCGACTCCGGCGTGTCGAGGAACTGCTCGTCCTGGCCCAGCCCGGTGCGCAGGCCGAGCGTCCCGAGGGCCATGAGCGCGAGCACGACCAGGCCGCCCACCGTCACGAGCGCGGGGCGGCGGGTGACCCGCCGACCGACGCGGCGCCACAGGCCGCGCTCGGTGGGGTCGGAGTCGCCGACGCGGGGCACGAACGGCCAGAACAACCAGCGGCCCGGGATCGACATGGCGGCCGGGAGCACGACGAGCGCGAAGAGCACGGCGACGACGATGCCGGCGGCGCCCGCCAGGCCGATCCGGCTGACGAACGGGGCGTCGGCGAGCAGCAGCGTCAGCAGACCGAGCACCACGGTGCCTGAGCTGGAGAGGATCGCGGGGCCCGCGGCACCGACGGCCTGGCGCATCGCCTCGCGGCGGTCCTCGTGGCGGCGCAGCTCCTCGCGGTAGCGCGCGATCAGCAGCAGGGCGTAGTTGGTGCCGGCGCCGAACACGAGCACCGACGTGATGCCGGTGGTGGAGCCGTCGATCGGCACGCCGCTCCAGTGCGAGACCGCCTCGACCACCTTCGCGGCGACCCGGTCGCCCAGACCGATCACGGCCAGGGGCACGAGCCAGAGCCACGGGCTGCGGTACGTGACGATCAGCAGCAGGGCCACCACGGCAGCCGTCACGAGCAGCAGGCGCACGTCGGCGCCCTCGAAGACTGCGCCGAGGTCGGCCTGGATCGCGGGGGCGCCGGTCACCTGGGCGTCGAGGCCGTCGGGCAGGCCGTCGCGGAGCTCGGCGCGCAGGGTCTCGACCCGCTCGGTGTTCTGCTCGGCGTCGACGTCGCCCTCCAGGGGAACGGTCAGCAGCGCGACGGTGCCGTCCTGCGACGGCACCGGGCCGGCGACCCGGGTGTCGAGCTTCGAGCCGAGGGTGCCGCCGAGCCGCTCCAGCGCGGCGAGGTCGGTCTGCGACAGCCGGTCCCCGCCGCGGGAGGCGACCACGATCGCAGGGGCGTCGTCGCCGCCAGGGAGTGCGGCGAGGCGCTGCTGGGCGAGCGCGGACTCCGCGTCGTCAGGCAGGTTCACGGAGGCGTTGGTGCTCTGGGTGGCTGCGGGCGCGAGAATGAGGACGGCCCCGGCGATCACGAGGCCGAGCAGGAGGACGACGACGGACCGTCCTCGCCCGACGAGTCGGGCGAGGGAGAATGTTCGATGATCGAAAGTTTCCACGCCAGAAGGATAGGATGGGTGACATGAGCGCGCAAGACGGGTCGACGGACCCCGAGGGCGGCGCGGGCGCGGTGCCCTGGGCCACCGGCGAGCGCCTGGACGTGGTGCGCCTCGTCCGCGAGCTGTCCGAGCGATCGTCCCGCTACGCCGACCGCGCGGGGGCCGCGCGCGGCCTCCATCGTTCCGACCTGTCGGCCCTGCTCGCGCTGGCGCGCGCCCGCGAGCAGGGGCGTGCCCCGCTCTCGCCAGGGGTGCTCGCGCGCGAGCTGATGCTCAGCCCCTCCGCCACCACCACGCTGCTGGACCGGCTCGAGCGGTCCGGGCACGTCGAGCGGTCCCACGACGCCGGCGACCGACGCCGGGTGAGCCTGGAGATGACCGCGTCCGCCGGGGAGACGGCGCGATCGATGTTCGGTCCTGTTGCCGCGGCCATGACCGAGGCGATGCAGGACTTCAGCGACGACGAGATCGACGTCGTCCGCCGGTTCCTGGGCGCCATGGTCGAGGCGGTGGACGCCCAGGACCCGGGCGTGGCGTCGTCGTGAGTCAGCGCGGCAGGTGGATGCGGCCCAGGCCGCCGACCTCCCGCATGCGCTGCTCGGCCTGGCGGTCGGCTGCCTCGGCCGTCGTGAGGTGCTCGCTGGCGGCCCGCTCCAGCACCGCGAGCGTCGTGTCGAAGATGCCGGTGGCGCGCGCCTGGGCCCGCTCGAAGCTGAAGCCCTGCGGGTCGAGCTCGTCGGCCACCTGGATGACGCCACCGGCGTTGACGCAGTAGTCGGGGGCGTAGGTGATGCCGCGCTCGGTGAGCAACTTCGCGGTGCCCTCGTGGGCGAGCTGGTTGTTCGCGCCGCCGCACACGACCTGGGCGCTGAGCACGTCGACGACGTCGTCGCTCAGTGCACGACCGAGCGCGCAGGGGGCGTAGACGTCGAGCTGCTGGCGCACGAGCTCGTCGGTGGAGCCGACGACCCGGACCTGCGGGAAGCGGGCGGTCAGGCGTCCCAGCGCCTCGGCGTCGACGTCGGTGACGACGACCTGGGCGTCCTCCTCCACGAGGTGCTCGACGAGGTGCCTGCCGACCTTGCCCACGCCGGCGACGCCGACCGTGCGTCCGGCGAGGGACGCGTCGCCCCACACGTGTTGGGCGCTGGCGCGCATGCCCTGGTAGACCCCGAACGCGGTCAGGACCGACGAGTCGCCGGCGCCGCTGTGCTCGACGGTGCGACCGGTCACGTACGACGTCTCGCGCGCGATGACGTCCATGTCGGGGCTGAACGTGCCGACGTCGCACGCGGTGAAGTAGCGACCGTTCAGCGACTCGACCATGCGTCCGTAGGCGCGCAGGAGGGCCTCGGTCTTCTGGGTGCGCGGGTCGCCGATGATCACGGCCTTGCCGCCGCCGAGGTCGAGCCCGGCGAGGGCGTTCTTGTACGCCATGCCCTGGCTGAGGGCCAGCACGTCGGCGAGGGCGTCGGCCTCGCTCGCGTACGGGTGGAACCGCGTGCCGCCGAGGCCGGGGCCGAGGGCGGTGGAGTACAGGCCGATGATGGCGCGCAGTCCGGTCGCCTCGTCGTGGCAGAACACGACCTGTTCGTGCGGGTGGCTGAAGACGGGATCGGGCATGGGTGGCTCCTTGCAGAGGGCGTCGGTGCGGGTGGCCGGCGCGCGGACGGTCGACCTCGGGGGTGGTGAGGTCTGCCGAGGATGCTACTCCCGCCGCTAGGCTGCGTGCAGGTTCCTGGGCGGTCCGGAACCGGTCAGGAGACGTGATGACGCCCCCGTACGTCGAGGCCCGCTCGATCCTCGTGGGTGGGGTGGTGCTGCTGGTCACGGGCGCGGCGATCCCTCTGGTGCTGCAGCTCCTCGTCCCCGACGGCTTCTCGGGAGGTCGCGGCGCGTTGCTCGTGCTCTCGTGCGTGACGGCCGCCTCGACCGCGCTCGTCGCGCTCGGTGCCGCGGTGGTCGGCGCCGGGCTGGTGCTGCGCGCCCTCGAGCAGGCCGGTGTGGTCGGGCCGGGCGGCGGGCGCTCCGACGATCGCTGACCGCGCGGCTCAGTCCTCGCGCGTGCGTCGCGCGAGTCGACGGTCCATGCGGCGGATGCCGGGCGTGACCACCTTGGTGAGCACGCCCGGGAGCACGGACATGCCGGCCTCCGACACGGCGCCGCCGAGGCTGGTGACCCGGGTGGGCCGGTCGACCGCCGCGCGGACGAGCCAGCCGCCCGCCCTCTCCGGGCTCATCATCGGCATCGCCGCGTAGATCGCGGTCGCGCCGGACATCGGCGTGCGCACCATCGGGAAGTGCACCACCGTCGTCGTGACACCGTCGTGGCCGTGCTCGGCGAGCAGCGACCGGGCGAACGACTCGAGCGCCGCCCTGCTGCCGAGGTACGCCGAGAAGAGCGGGATCGGCAGCTGTGTCGACATCGTCGAGGAGAACACGACGTGACCCCGGGAGCCGTCGACCCGCTCCTGCTCGAGGAGCCGGGGCAGCAGTGCGAGCGTGAGCCGCACGGCGCCCAGGTAGTTGACCGCCATCGTCCGCTCGTAGTCGTGCAGCCGGTCGACGGACTCGCGGATCGGGCGCCGGATGGAGCGGGCGGCGTTGTTGACGAGCACGTCGACGCGCGAGTGCTCGGCGAGCAGCGTGTCGACGACGGACCGGACGTCGGCGTCGTCGGTGAGGTCCACCGGGTGCACGTGCGCCGTGCCGCCTGCCTCGCGGACCCGCTGGGCGACGGCGGCGAGCTCGTCGGCGCGGCGGGCGAGCAGGCAGACCGTCCAGCCGCGACGTCCCAGCTGCACGGCCGCCTCGGCGCCGATGCCGCTGGAGGAGCCGGTGAGCACCGCGACGCCCGGTCGGGCCGTCATCGCGTCGCGCCGGCGGCGTCGGTGAACAGGGCGGCGACGAGGCGTGTGACCCGCTCGACCATGTCGGCCGCGCTCTGCTCGGGGTGGGCGACCCACCAGTCCATGAGCGAGTCGACGATGCCGAGCCAGGTGGCGGTCATGGCCGAGACGTCGAGGGCGTCCCGCACGCCGGCCAGGGCGAGCAGCTCGCTGACTCCCTCGTGGGCGAGGGCGTGGATGCGGTCGGTGTGGGCCGCGACGACGGCGGCCACCTCGGGCGTGGACGGCGCGCTGCGGTCGTGCAGCAGGCGCCAGACGTGCCGCTGGTCCTCGAGCACGCCGAACATGCCCTCGAGCGTCCGCACGCCGCGCTCGAGGCCGACGACGTCGCCACGCGCCACGCGCTCGATCTCGTCGCCGAGCAGCTCGCCGGCGCGGTCGAGGCAGGCGGCGTACAGCCCCTCCTTCGACCCGAAGTAGGCGTAGACGAGCGGCTTGGAGATGCCCGCGGCGCGGGCGACGTCGGCGACGTTGGTGCCGACGAAGCCGTGGGTGCCGAAGGCGACCGAGGCGATGGCGAGGATCTGGCGCTCGCGCTCGGCGCGGGGGACCCCCTTGGTGCCGGCGTTGGGTCGAGCGGCCATGGCCCGGACTCTATCCGGGTCTGGCGCGGCGTTATGAACCGGTGGTAACTTACCCACAAGTCATATACCTGGAGGCGCTGTGCACGACCTGCTCGACCCGCTCAAGAACCCGGTCACCTACGCCGCCCCGTTCTTCGTGCTCGCGATCCTCGTGGAGCTGGCGGCCCTGCGCTGGCTCGACCACGACGACAGCACCAGCGGCTACGCCCTGAAGGACGCCCGCACCTCGATCTCGATGGGGGTGTTGTCGCTGGTGTTCCTGACGGCGTTCAAGGTGGTCACGTTCTTCGGCTTCGTCGCCGTGTACGCCTACGTGGCGCCCTTCCACCTCCCGACGGACACCTGGTGGTACTGGGTGCTCGTCGTCCTCGGTGTCGACCTCGGCTACTACTGGCACCACCGGTTCAGCCACCGGGTGCGCATCGCGTGGGCGGGGCACCAGGCCCACCACTCGAGCGAGTTCATGAACTTCGGCACCGCGCTGCGCCAGAAGTGGAACCCGTGGTTCGAGTTCTTCTTCTGGCTCCCGCTGCCGCTGCTCGGCTTCGCGCCGTGGACGCTCTACGTCGCCTTCGGCCTCAACCTCGTCTACCAGTTCTTCGTCCACACCGAGCTGGTCGGGAGGCTCCCGCGGCCCGTCGAGTACGTCATGAACACCCCGTCGCACCACCGCGTGCACCACGGCAGCGACCCCGAGTACCTCGACAAGAACTACGGCGGCATCCTCATCGTCTGGGACCGCCTGTTCGGGTCGTTCGCGCCGGAGCGGCACCGACCCCGGTACGGACTCACCAAGCAGGTCGACACCTACAACCTGCTGCGGCTGCAGTACGGCGACTACGTCGAGATCGTCCGCGACGTCCGCTCCACGCCACGGCTGCGCGACAAGCTCGGCTACCTGTTCGGGCCGCCCGGGTGGACGCCCGCGGACCGGACCGCGCCGACCGACACGGTGCTGCCACGCCGGTGACGCCGGTGCGGGTCAGAGCGTGCGCGAGGTCCCGCCGTCGACGGGGAGCATGACGCCGGTGAGGTAGCCGGCGGCGGGGGAGAGCAGGAACGCGGCCGCCCGTCCGAACTCCTCGGGTCGGCCGTAGCGCCGCAGGGGGATGCCGGCGGCGGCGCGCTCGCGTGACCCGTCGGGGTCGCCCGACAGGGCGTCGAGCTCGCGCACGCGCTCGGTGTCGACCCGTCCGGGCAGCAGGGCGTTGACCCGGACGTCGCGGGGCCCGAGCTCGTCGGCGAGGTCCTTCGCCGCCATCGCGAGCCCGGGTCGCAGGCCGTTGGAGATCCCGAGGCCCGTGACGGGTGCCTTCGCCGACGTCGAGAGCACGAGCGCGATCGATCCGCCCTGGCCCGGCTCGATCGCCTCGGCCACCGTCGTGGCCACCCGCAGGCCGCCGAGGAAGACGCTCTCGAACGCGCCGCGCCACTCCTCGTCGCTGCGTCCGAGGACGGTGCCCGGGGGCGGGCCGCCGACGCTGACGAGGGCTCCGTGCACCGCACCGAACCGCTCCTGCGCGAGCGCGATGAGCGCGCCCGCGGTGGCGGGGTCGGCGTTGTCGGCCGCGAGGCCCGCGACCCCACCGGCCCCGAGGTCGCCGAGCTCCGCGACGGCGGCGTCGACGGACTCCTGCGAGCGCGACGACAGGACGACGTTCGCCCCCTCCGCGACCAGCACCTCCGCGCTCGCGCGGCCGAGGCCGCGGGAGCCTCCGGTGACGACGTACGTCCTGCCTGCCAGTCCGAGGTCCATGCCGCCAGCCTACGGGGACCAGGCCGCGGTCCGCCGGGAGCGGGCTCCTAGCCTGGAGCGATGACCTACCGCACCTACGTCGCACTCGGGGACTCGTTCACGGAGGGCGTCGGCGACCACGACCCGACGCTGCCGAACGGGGTGCGGGGCTGGGCCGACCGGGTCGCCGAGGTGCTCGCCGCGCGGGCCGAGGAGGTCGGCTCGTCGTTCGCCTACGCGAACCTGGCGATCCGCGGTCGCAAGCTCGGTGCGGTGCTCGACGAGCAGCTCGAGCCGGCGCTCGCGGCGCGGCCGGACCTCGTCACGCTCTACGCCGGCGGCAACGACATCATGCGGCCGAGGGTCGACGTCGACGCCCTCGTGGCGCGCTACGACGACGCGGTCGGCAGGCTCGCCGGCACCGGTGCCACGGTCGTGCTGTTCACCGCGTTCGACCCGGCCGGGTTCCCCATCTTCGCGGCAGGGCGTGGCCGGTTCGCGATCTACAACGAGCTCGTCCGCGAGGTGGCCGAACGGCACGGCACGCGCCTGGTCGACTTCTGGCGCATGCGGGAGTACCGCGAGCCGCGGATGTGGGACGTCGACCGCCTGCACATGTCGTCGGCGGGTCACCAGCGCATGGCCATCGCCGTGCTCGACGTGCTCGGCGTCGCGCACGACCTCGAGCCGCTCGCGCTCGGCGAGGCCGTCGTCCGCACCCCGCGTGAGCTGCGTGCCGAGAACCTGGCCTGGGCCCGCACCCATGCAGCGCCCTGGATCAAGCGCCGGCTCACCGGCACCTCATCGGGCGACACGCTCTCCCCGCGCTACCCGCAGCCGGCGCGCTTCGGGACGTCGTCGCCGGAGTGACGCCGAGCCTCGGGCGGTGACGTTCCCCAGCGGGGCGACGGCCCTAGCCTGGGGCGATGGTGACGCGAGCTGGCGGCGGTGACGGCGGGCTGCTCGCCGGGCTGGTGCCTGCCGGGGTGGTGGCGCGCGAGCTCGTGGCGGACCTGCGCGTGCAGGGTGACGACTCGGGCCTGAGCCCCGAGGAGGCCGCGGTCGTCGCTGCCGCCGTGCCGCGTCGGCGACGCCAGTTCGCCGCGGGCCGGCGACTCGCCCGCGAGGCCCTCGTCGACCTCGGGCGTGCGCCCGTGCCGATCCTCCCCGGCGAGCGTGGCGCCCCGACGTGGCCCGTGGGCGTCGTGGGGTCGGTGACGCACTGCGACGGCTACGTCGCCGCCGCGCTGGGGGAGGCGTCGCGGTGGCGCGCCCTCGGCGTCGACGCGGAGCCGGCCGACGCGCTTCCACCCACCGTGCTGGCGCGGATCGCGAGCGCCACGGAGCGCACCTGGCTGGCCGAGCGGTCGGCCGCGCGACCCGAGGTCGCCTGGGACCGGCTGTTGTTCTGCATCAAGGAGGCGGTCTTCAAGACCTGGTTCCCCGTGCACGGCACCTCGCCCGGCTTCCGCGGCGCCGAGGTGCGCCTGGACGACGGCGACGGCTTCGTCGCGACGGTCACGGACGGATCGAGCGCGTCCGTCGTCCGAGCGGAGGTCGCCGGCCGCTGGGTGCAGGCGCGCGGTCTGCTGGTCTGCGCCGCCTGGTCCTGACCCCCGGTCGGGCCATGGGTCGGGCGGCCCCGGGACGCCGAGCGCGGCAGGGGGTGTACACCTGGCTACTTTTCGCTATCCTGAGAAAGCACCGCTTGTACACTTCTGCGGGATCGCGACGCCACCGCCGACGACAGGGGACTTTCATGACCACCGAGAAGACCGTCACCACCGCCACCGACAGTCCAGGGGTCACGAGGCCCGGGCTGGCCCTGGCCGTGATCGCCGGCGCCCAGTTCATGGTCGTGCTCGACGGAACGATCATGAACATCGCGCTCTCGAGCATCCAGCAGGCGTTCGACATGAGCGGCGTGCTGCTCGCGTGGGTCGTGAACGCGTACGCGCTCGCCTTCGGCGGCTTCCTGCTGCTGGGTGGCCGGCTCGGTGACGTGCTCGGACGTGTCGCCATCTTCCGGGTCGGCCTGGTGCTCTTCGCCGGAGCCTCGCTGCTCGGTGGTCTGGCCTGGTCGCAGGAGGTCCTCATCGGCGCCCGTGTCCTGCAGGGGATGGGTGCGGCCATCGTGGCCCCCGCCGCCCTCGCGCTCATCGCCACGTCGTTCGAGGGACAGGCGCGAGGTCGGGCGATGGGTCTGTACGGCGCGATGGCCGGGCTCGGCTCCACCGCGGGTCTGCTGTTCGGTGGCGTGCTCACGTCCTACGCGAGCTGGCGCTGGGTGCTCCTGGTGAACATCCCGATCGCCGTCGCCCTGTTCCTCGGGGCCCGCTACCTGCGGTCCGGGGAGCGCCACCACTCCGAGCTCAACGTCCCGAGCGCGGTCCTCGGCACCCTCGGCGTGACCTCGCTCGTCTACGCGATCACCCGCAGCGGCGAGCACGGCTGGGGCGACCCGGCCTCGATCGCCCTCTACGGAGCGGCCGCGGTCTTCATCGGCGTCTTCGTGGTCGCCCAGGACCGTGTCGCGCACCCGCTGCTGCCGCTCGCCATCCTGCGCGACCGGACCCGCGCGGGCGCCAACGTCGCGATGCTGCTGCTCGGCACGGGGATGTTCGCGACGTACTACTTCTTCACGCTCTACATGCAGCAGGTGCTGGGGTACTCCGCGATCGAGTCGGCCTTGGCCTACCTGCCCTGGGCGACGGCCATCTTCGTCGGCTCCGGGGTGCTGGCGCCGCGGCTCCTCCCGCGGCTCGCGCCGGCCGTCATCGCCGGCGGTGGCCTGTCCGTCACCGCGCTCGGCATGCTCTGGCTGAGCTTCCTCGACGTCGACTCCGGCTACGCCACGGCGATCGTGGCGCCCATGGCGGTGACGGCCCTCGGCCTGGGGTCGACCTTCGTCCCGCTCACGATCTCGGCGATGTCCCGCGTCGACGGCCCCGACTCGGGTGCTGCGGCGGCGGTCATGAACACCGCCCAGCAGGTGGGTGGCGCCATCGGTCTCGCGACGCTCGTGGTCCTGGCCACCCAAATCAGCACCGGCCAGCTGCCGTCCGCGGCCCAGGAGCTGCTGCGGGCCGAGTCCACCGGGGACGCGACGTTGCTCGCCTCCGCCCGCGCGGCACTCTCGGAGGGATTCACCACCGCGTTCCTCGCCGTCGCGGGGATCTACGTCCTCGCGGCGGTCGTGGTCGCGCTGACCGTGCGCCGTGACTCCGCGGTCGAGGGTCAGCAGGGGTCGCAGCGTGAGGGGCGGCGCGAGAGCCGGACGACCCCGGCTGGACCGGTCTAGGGGTGCAGCAGCGTGGCGACCATAGGAGACGCGACCTCGACGATGCGGTCGATGTCGGCGTCGGTGAGGTCCGGCAGCCCGATGATGTGCCGACCGCTCGCCAGGCCCATCATGATCGCGGAGAAGATCGCCGCGCGCAGGCGGGCCTCGTCGGCGTCGATGTGCCGCTCGATGACGTCGATCGACGCACGGGTCATGTGCTCTCGGAGCATCGACGCGGCGAGCTCGCTCGTCATGCTGGTGCGCAGCAGGACGGCCATCGGCGAGTGCGGGTCGGCCTCCCACATGCGCAGCATCGTGGAGACGTACCGCTGCGCCGACTCCTCCTGGCCCTCGGAGGTCAGAGCGTCGATGGGGATGTCCCAGGCCACGCACTCGCGGAACAGGTTCTCCTTGGTGCCGAAGTACTTCATGACGGAGGACTTGTCGATCTCGGCCTCCTCGGCCACGCGACGGATCGTCGTCCGCTCGTACCCGTGCGTGGCGAAGCAGCGCCGAGCACTGTCGAGGATGCGCTGCCGTGTCAGCCCTCCCTTGGAGGTCGGACTGAGTGGTGCGGTCTTCTCCATGACGTCCTCTCGACTCGACCCGGTTGCGGGTCACGCAGCGCTGGGAAGCTCTCGCGGCCCGTCCAGGGCCGGCCGGACCATCACGAGTGTACAAGCGTTGCCCTGATCGTTCGCCGCCTCCCACGCCCCAGCGGGACGGCTCGTACCGGCCGCACCGGCCAGACAAGGAGACCCACCGATGGACCCGATCGAGAAGACCCCCGTCGGCACCTGGAAGGGTGTCGCGCCGCACGACGGTCGTGAGGACGCGTTCCTCCTGTCGTTCGCCGGCGACGGCACCGTGGCCCTGCGGACCCCGGCGAGCGAGGGCCACGGCGCGTGGACGTCGCGAGCCGAAGGGTTCTCGTACACGCTCGTCGAGACCCTCTTCGACCGGGAGCACCCGGTCCAGGTGCACATCGCCGTCGACGCGGTGATCGACGGCGAGACGTACCGGGGCAGCGGCACGGCCGAGGTCCAGGTCGCCGGCCGGACGGTCGCCTCGACGACGACCGACTTCGTCGCGTCGCGGACAGGACCGGGGGTCGCGCCGTGGCACGTCGTCGAGCCGGGCCCGGGGTACCTGCGCGCGGATCTCGACAGCACGCTCGCGGCGCTCGCGGCACTGCCGGAGCCCGTCGCGGCCTTCGTGCCGCAGACCGACGAGGACTGGCGCGGGTGGAACCTGACCCTCGACGTCCCGCCGGCCCTCGTCGTGCGTCCTCGGACCGGGGGCCAGGTGGCCGCGGCGCTCCGCGTGGCCGACGAGCAGGGCTGGCCCGTGGCCGTCCAGGCCACCGGCCACGGCGCCTCGGTGGAGCTGGGCCGCTCGATCCTGCTCGACCTGTCCGGGCTCGACGACGTCGAGCTGAGACCCTACACGGTCGTCGTCGGCGCGGGAGTCCGCTGGCGCGACGTCCTGCCGACCGTCGTCGCCGCCGGGCGGGTCGCGCTCTGCGGCTCCTCGCCCGACGTCGGCGTCGCGGGCTACCTCTCCGGTGGGGGGCTGCCCGTGCTCGCCCGCAGCCACGGACTGGCGGCCGACACGGTCCGGTCGCTGGAGGTGGCGACGGTCGACGGCGAGCTCCACGTCTGCTCGCCGACCCAGCGGCCCGACCTGTTCGCCGCCTCGCTCGGAGGCCGGGGCAACGCCGGGGTGATCGTGTCGGCCGAGATCGCCACCCCGGTGCTCGAGTCCTTCGTCGGCGGCACCATCACGTTCGGGGAGGAGGACGTCGACGAGGCCATCCGCACGTGGGCTGCATGGAGCCGAGACCTGCCGCAGGAGATGAGCTCCTCGCTCGTCGTGCTCCGCTTCCCCGACCTGCCGCAGACGCCGCCGGAGAAGCGCAACCGCTACTTCGTCCAGGTCCGGGTGGCCTATGTCGGGTCCCTCGACGCGGCCGACGCACTCCTGAAGCCGCTGCGCGCCCTGACGGTGGAGGCCGACACCGTCGGGCCGATGCCCTACGACCAGATCGGCCAGGTCTACCTCGACCCGCCGCGGGCCACCCCGGCGTGGATCGAGACCAGGGTGCTCGACGAGCTTCCCGACGACGCGGTCGAGGCGCTCGTGTCCGTGGCCGGGCAGCACGCGACGCTCCCGTTCGGCGGGGTCGAGCTGCGCCAGCTGGGTGGCGTGCTCGCCTCGACCGTCTCGGTGTCGACGGCCAGCCACGCCCGCGGCGGCTACCAGCTGTTCGTGACCAACCCGGCGTTCGAGGACCGTCGCGAGGAGGTCTTCGCCGCGCAGCGCTCCGTGCTCGACGCGCTGGCGCCGTGGCTGCCCGAGAAGGCGCTGCCCGGCTTCCTGTTCAGCAAGGACCAGACACGTCGTCGGGTCCGACGTGCCTACGACGACGCCGACTGGGAGGCGCTGTGCGCGGCCAAGGAGGCCTACGACCCCATGAACGTGCTTCGGGTGAACCACAACATCACCCGAGGCTGATCCGGACCGGAACCGCCGGGCCGACGCCCAGCACGGAGTACCGCGAGCTGCTCGTCCGCCAGCTGGCCTCACCCGTGCAGCGGCGGGCCTGCTGCGCGTGGATGCGCCGGGCCGGGATCGGGGACGGCGACGTCGTCGAGCACAGTCCCGGCACCACGCTGACCAAGCTCTACCAGCAGAACGCGATCGTCTGAAGCGCGTGCCGCAGCGCTCGTGGTGCCACAAGAGAGGGCCAGTCCGGGAAGATGGACCGTGGAGGTGGGTAGTTGATTTTTGCAGTTCAGAGAACCCTGGAAGCGCAGGCGTTACCGGGTTTACGGTCTGAACGCTAACGGGTTCCTCTGAGCTCCGGGTTGGGTGAGGCGACGGCGCGGGAGCCACGACATGGCGCCTCAAGGGACTCGGGCTAACTCGGGCCCGTTCGGGCCCTGAGAACTTCGAGGCCGTGAGAGGTCCAGAACTCGGATTTGCTCCCGGAACGCTAACGGGTTTTCGGTGTCGAGACGCCGAACGCCCACCGATCGATGGATCGGCGGGCGTTCGCGGTGTCGCTTCGGGTCAGTGGGACCGCGAGCGTCGCTTGTTTGCCAGGTACTCGGCGACGGCAGTCTTGCGTCGACGTTGGTTTCGGTCGTGGGTTTCCAGCGGAGCCTTGCCGCCGTTGCTGGCAAGCACGTCGTTCCACTGTTCGATGATGTGAAGGTTGGTGGCTCCGACGGCGAGTGCGTAGGCGATGGTGACGAACGCGTTCTTCCAGGGCTTGACGTCTCCTCGCGCGAGGTGCCCAGCGGTCCCGTGGAGTAGTGCCGCGTGGAACCCTTCGTTGCGAGATCTGGCCGACGTGTAGAAGTCCTCGTGTCGGTAGTCGCCGGCCATGATGGGCTGGTAGTGCCGGAACTGGGAGTAGTCGAGTCGAAGCCGCGTGTAGGAACTCTGACAGGTCGCCGGACGGTCTGCCTCGAGCGGCGGGTTCTCGACAGGAGGCACGACGGTTGGATCAGCCTCCATCGATTGCGGCACGAGAGGGCAGCGCACCTGACCCGCGACGGCGGGGCACACGACCTTCATCCTCGTGATGTCCGGTCGGGGTGATGCGCCCGCAGGGGGTCGTCCCGGACCGTGGTCAGGCACGTGGACGGGACGTCCGTGCCGCGGCATGACGAACGGGAGGATCTGCGCGAGGAGCTCCGCATGTGCGTGGAGGCGCTTCCCCCACGTGTGGCGGTCGCCGCCCACGTCCGCGACGAGAGGCACGTCGAGGTTGGCGCGCCGCAGGGCGAGGCCGGGGAACCCCGGGCACACAGGGACGCCGTTGAACAGGTGCGCAGCAACTGTGCCGTTCTTGTCGGAGCAGGCGCGAAGGCCGTGGACGCGAGCCGTGGTCTTGCCATAGCGCACGACTTGGGAGCGGTTTCGGTCGGCGATGTCGCGTGCCCACGTCTTCCGGTGTGGGTACGCCTGATCTACAACGACGTACTGGTGGGCATTCGATGCGAGGGCGGGACTGAGGTCTGCGTCGTCGATCGCATCGATGACGGCCATGGCGCCGGTCGCGCTTCCGGCGGACGGTTGGTCGATGGACCCGGCCAGCGCGATGGTGGGAACGCGCCGAGACTCCGGGCGGGCCACCGCGATCGCGAAGGTCAGGCCGATCGCGTTGGGCCACTGCAGCCGCGACCCCGGCTTTCGGAAGAACTCCGCCATCTCCGCGATCGGGTGGTAGGCGTCGTCGCTCGTGAGGTCGTTGCCCCTGCCGAGAGTGGCGATGGAGTAGTCGACGTCGGTCTCGTCGATGGCGAGGTCTCCGCGCCAACCGCTCATGATGCCTTTCGCGATGTCCTTTGGATCCAGTGCCGCGTGCTCGTCGGATCGGCGCGAGTTGAACCACTCGTTGCCGGCATAGACGCTGCCCTGGATGAGCAGGTTGAAGGCCTGGATGCGAGCGGCTCGTTGAGCGCTTACGTCGGTGCTCGCGCGTGCAGCCTTCAGCTCGCGGTTGGTGATGCGGCGGTTGGCGGGGGCGACGTTGTCGTTGATCGGGACCGTCGCCTGCTCCCACGCGTCGATGATCCGACGACGCGCACGCGCTTCGGCCCTCCGACCGTTGGCGATGTCGGCCGCGGTGGCGCCGGGTCTCGCGGCGCGTTGGATCTGTTCGAGCGTTCTAGCATCGCGGATGCCTTCGAGACCCAGTCTGCGCAGGATCTTGTCGGAGTAGCGACACCAGATGGTCAGAGTGATCTCGGCCCACGTGAGGGGACGTCCGTCGAGTGCGATCTCGGCCATCACGATCAGCAGGGCCCTGATCGAGTACTGGACGAGTTGGACGGGCCTGCCGGCACCAGCTCTGAGTCCACGTTCGGCGGGAGCCAGGTGGTCGAGGATGCCCGAGAGGTCGATCCAACGCTCGGCTCGGCCGACTCTTTCGTCGGTCGTCTTGAAGGCGCGGTGTGGAGCGCGAGGGGCCATGGGGCCAGTCCTTTCGTTCAGTGTTCCGGGTCGTGTTGCGCCGTATGGACGGCACATCGGATCGGGCGCTGAGGGGTCGCTCAGCGGCCGAGGGGGGAGGTTCGGGCGGAACGCTGCATGCACGCCCAGATCTCGTCGTCGTCCGGAGCCACGAAGTACTTCATGAGGTCGCTCGGCAGCGTCGAGCCAGGGGTCAGGCCGGCCACGGCATAGACCGCAGTGAGGGGGATCCGTGAGCGCAGAAGGTGCCCGAGCCACGTGTGCCGTGCTCGGTCGATCGAGAAGTTCTCGAACTCCGGCATGGTCTTGGCGACTCGTTTGCGGACTACGGAGGGAACTTGGGAGCGCTTCTTGAGGTTCGGACGGACCAGATAAGCCGCACCCGAGTTCTTCTGAGCCAACAACCACTCCGCAGCGAACCCGAACCCTGGCACCATCCGGAGAACACCATCGCGGTCGGGGACCGTCATCCAAACCCGGTTTTCCTGAACGCAGATCCGGTCCGCCGTCGCTCCGGCGACCTCCCCCGGCCGCAGCCCCAACATGCCGGCCAAGACGATCATCGCCGTCGCGTCTGCAGAGATGCCTGAGCGCGCGAACCGGTCGTAAACTCTCCATTCCGAAGCCTCGTACGGCTCGCTCGGTGCGATGCGGGGCGTGTGGATCTCCGGTCGTCGGCCCAGGCGCAGGATGTTGAGCTTGGACTTGTAGTTCGCGGTCGTGCGCTTGTCGTCACTCACGGAGTTGAGCCACTTCGCGATGTGAGGGCTTGTGAGGTGACGATCCGGAACGAACTCTCCGTGAACCGTGATGCAGTACAGGCCGTACCGACAACCGACGCTCATCAACTTGCGGTCGGTCTCGAGCGACGAGAAGGGCACTCTCAAGGTCAGGTCGCAGACCTGACGAACGACGCTGTACTGATCTGGATGATCAGTGCGGGGCTTGTACAGCATCAGCAGGCGTGTCCGATCCGGCTGAGTGCGTCGAAGTTCCGCCGCACCCGCCGTACGGCTTGGCGGACTGGCGGTGTTGCCGAAGTCCTCGTGTAGCCGGATCGCTTCTGCTTCGGAAGAGCGTGTCTTGATGGCCTTGCGGGTCATCGCGCCCGCTCCCACTCGGCGGAGGCGTTGGTGGACTTGGTTGGAAGGTTCGCTGCCCAGAACGCCTGGGCCAGCCACGTCACTGCCGCGACGAGGACCGGGGCGTCCTCGGGCGGGAGGGACCGTTCGAACTGCCGCGGTGCAGGCAGGGTGAGGTCCCTGGACGGGTCGAAGGATCCTTGCGAGCGTGCGCAGAACCTTCCGAACGAGCGCCCAGCCCACGTGAGCGTCTGCACCGGCAGGAGACAGTCCACGTAGGTGGTGGCGAAAGCCACGAGATCGGCCACTACGACTTCCACGGGAGTGCAGCATTCCTGCGGGCGAGGTGAGTGGTCTTCCTCAGGAGTACGAGAGCGGTCCGCGGTGTCTTGGAGGTCCGGAGCGACCGGTTGACTGGACGGTCGGTGCTCTCGTTGTGCAGAAGCGGGCGTTTTCACGGGTAGGGCGGTGCAGGGTGGAGGCGCCGCCGTCCGGGGGGCGGCTCCTTGAGCGACGTCCGCGACCGTCCGCCGCAGCTTGACCCTGTCAGGGCAGGGTGTAACGATTTTGTGCATCAGGACTTCTCCGATTGGCTAGATCTGGGTTTCTTGAGCGGCGTTGTGAGACGCCTATGGAGGGAGGGCGACCTGGCCGGGTCGCTCTCCTTCTTGTTTCCTAACGGCGTGTTGGCGGCCTCCTTCTCTCCCCTCGTGCTAAGCGAATACGCTTAGCGTGGACGCGGGGCGCGGCGCCGTCAAGACCGGCGTGACGCAGCGGCATCGAGCCAAACCGACGCAATGTTCCGCTGACCTTGAGCAGAGATGGGCCTTCGGTCCGTCGGTTCGCGAGGTCGTAGCGCTCCGTCACGGCTCGTGGAGACGGCCGGCTGCCGCCGAGGAGCTCATGCCACTGCGGCTTGAGGAGTTGGGCAAGCGTGCCGATACCTCTATTCGGACGCAGATCGTCGGAGTGGCAGGCCTGGCCGGGCTTGCCCTCGACCTGGCTGGCTAGAGCCAGGGATGGTCTGGGAGCCTGATCAACTCCATCGGGGGTGGGCCGCAAGGACTCGGCTCGCCCCCGGTCGTCTCGTTCGGCTCGGCCGCACTTGGGTGTGTGAGGCGATGGACCGCGGCCCACCCAATCCTTGCGCCGTGCGCATCGTTGTAGATCGACACGGCTGGCCGGCCTGTGCCTGCGTGGCGGTGCGTAGGGCCGGGACTGACTGCTCATGTTGGTGATCTCGGTCGACCCAGGCGCTCCGAAACGCTTTGTCTATCGCTATCGATACGTATAGCGTTTGTGAAGCAAGGTTTGAGCTGTGAGATCAGCTCAGACGAATCCTGAACTCAGCGACGGGCCCGGCCAATGACGCCCCGAAAACCGAAGGACCCTGCCGCCCCCATATGGCAAGTCGAGCCTCCTCCCACCCGGCGGACGGCGCCGGACGGGGCTCGCTGGTGCGCCACCTGCGACACGCGACTCGGCCGACACCTCCACCACCGGCAAGACTTCTGTCCTCAGTGCAGTGCACGAAGAGTCCAACTCTCCAACTCCCGCAAGAGACTTCGGGCCACCGATGCTGGTCGCCGTTTCGATCGCCAAGAGATGGAAGCCCTGGACGCCATGGTCGCCCATGCCATCGAACAACTGATCGCGCTCTGGAAGGACAATCGGCCCCCCAACGAACTCCCAACGACACCCGTGCAAGCACTTCGAATCGAGATGCAAGAAGGCCTGGCGAACGCCCTCGAACCTCTCATCGAAGCAAGGCGCCTCGTGTGGTTGGACGCGATCGAGCAACACCATCGCTCAGACTTGAGAACCCTTCAAGACGCGGTGGAGGCCGCCCACAAGCGCGAGCGCGACCGCGATAGTTCTCGGCTCTGACGAGATCAGAACCCACCGTCAGGCCACAGGCGCTGCTCGACGTCATCTCCCCGCCTGTCGACGCCTCCTGATGTAGTCGGAGGCTCTCTCGCGCCTCTGCTCCGTACTCAACGCGGTTGAAGTTCTGAAGTGGACGGGGATCGGGCGGATGCCATTCGTGAGGGGCGGGGCGATCCAGCGGCCGGCCCTATCCGCCGAGGTCAGATCTCGTCCCAAGGGATCTGGTCGTAGATCGAGCGGAGCTTGGCGATGGTGTGGGTGGGATCGCCCATAGGCACGGTTCCGATCTCGCCGATGGGTGCCACCCCCATCGAGTTGGTGAGAAAGGCGGCGGCGAAACTGCCGAGGTCCCGAACGTCGACCGGCTCCCTCACCGAAGGTGTCCCGTTGGTACTCAGAGCCGTCTCGAGAAGATGCCAGGTCACGCCGGGGAGCGAGGGCTGCGTGGGCCACACCACCTGGGTGCCGTCGTAGAAGCCGATGTTCGCGCCTGTGGTCTCGGAGACGAAGCCATCGACGCTGATGTGGAGTGCGTCGTCGTAGCCTGCGCGTTCGGCCTGGACGGAGTGGAAGATCTTGCAGAAAGTCCCGACGTGCTTGATGTGCGCGACAGGGCGCTGGTACTCGACCGGTAGCAGAGAGACCGGTTCAGTGTTGGCGGCAACCGGCGGTCGTTGAGCTGTCATGACGGAGAGTCGACCGGGGTGCTGCTCGAAGAACATCGCGCGTAGGTAGGAGTCAGGCATTTCTTCTACGGCGAAGCGCATCAGGTCGCGAGCGTGGTCCAGGTCGATCCCGTGGCCGAACAACTCCCGGTGCGACCTCTGGATGCGCTCGAGATGCAGGTGGAGGCCGCGAACTCTGCCTGAGCGAACCTGCATCGAGGTGAAGTGCCCGTAGTTGATCAGGGCCGGGTGCTGGAGGTCGTCGCCCGTAGGCGTGTGACCGTTCAGCAGGATGCGGAGTGGACCTTCACTGCTGAGCTGGCTGCTTGCTTGCGACTTCATGATGGCTCCGGTTCGCACGGTCACGGGCATGTCGAGGGTTGGCGGTGAGGGCTCGATAGCGGTCCGCCCCGCACTTGGTACGAGGTGCGTGGCCGCCTGCGAATACGGCGACCACGCACCCCCGTCTGGCTACTTTCGACTTGGCAGTGCCAGTCCGGCCACAAATGCGGAGATCACGGCCCCGGCCGCAGCGACGCCGAATGCGGACGCGAAGCCGGATCCGGTCTCGCCGGTGAGGCTGGCTGCCGCGACGCTCGACACCACGGCAGCGCCGAGTGATGCGCCGAACTCGTGGAAGGTCGAGATGATGCCAGAGGCGATCCCGGCCTCGTGCGGCTCGATCATCCCCAGAGCAGTCGCGGATGCCACCACGAACAACGTGCCGATGCCCGCTGCGCCCAGACTGATACCGAGAACGACCCCGACGGTCGTTTCGAAGACCGCGGGGATGGCGAGCCCGACGGCCGCGACGAGGAGTCCAGCGACGCCGAGCGCTCGCCCGCCTGTGCGGCCGATGACTCGTCCGCCGACCTGCGCACCGGCCATCGTGGCCAGAGCTACGGGGAGGAAGAGCAGGCCTGTCGCCAGCGGTCCGAGATCGGCGCGGTCCTGCAGGTAGAACGAGCCCAGGAAGAACACGGCCACCATGAGCGCCGTGGCGATGGCGATCACGAAGGTGCCAGAGCCCACCGGACGTCGCGTGAGTAGACCAAGATCCATCAGCGGCGAACGGGCGACGCGCTGCCAGGCGCCGAATGCCGCGTAGAGGACGATGGACACGGCGAAGAGTGAGAGAGTCCGCGGCTGCAGCCATCCGGCCTCGCCCGCGTCGATCGTCGCGTAGATCAGCGTTCCGGTAGCACCCGTGACGAGCAACGCACCCAGGACGTCGGGACGAGCACTCGCACCGGGTGTCCTGACCGGCGGCATGTCCGGCAGGGCCCGCAGCAGGATCGCAAAAACGAGCACGCCGGCAGGGACGTTCACGAAGAACACCCAGGGCCATCCCGGCCCCGCGGAGAGCACTCCGCCGACGAGGACGCCGACGGCTGCACCGGCGCCGCCCAGCGCGGACCAGATACCTAGGGCGCGGTTGCGCTCCTCGCCTTCGAACAGTCGCACGACGACGGAGAGTGCGGCAGGCGACAGGAGCGCTGCGCCGATTCCCTGGCCGACTCGACTGCTGAGCATCATGGCGCCGTCCTGCGCCACGCCAGCGGACAGCGAGGCCAGCGTAAAGATGGTCAGTCCGGTGTAGACGAGAGTGCGCGGGCCGATGATGTCAGCGAGACGTCCGCCAAGAAGCATGAGTCCGCCGAAGGTCAGCGTATAGATGCTGACGACCCAGGTGACCGCCTCGCGGCTCATGTCGAGATCTGCGCCCATCAAGGGCAACGCGATCGCGACGACAGTCACGTCAAGGATGAGCATGAACTGGGCGAGCCCCAGCATGCCGAGGGCCAGCCATCGTCGTGGATGTGGCTGGTTCCCTGCGACATCGCCCGCAGGGGTGGTGTTGGACGCGGTCGTCATGACCGCACCTCCTTAAGTTGGACTTCGGTGTACGAGATCGCTCAACCGATACACTAACTCAGACATTCCCGTCCACGTTAAGAGTTCTCAAGATGCCTCCAGTGCAACCACAGCGGCAGACAGTTCAGGGCGTAGTGCGTAACAAGGGCGCGCGCCGCGGACCGCGATCAGACGCCATCCGCAACCGGTCGACCATCGTGGATGCCGCCGTCCAGACGTTCCGCCTGCGGCCGGAGGCGTCCATGAACGATGTCGCTACTGCGGCCGGAGTTGGCCGGGCCACGGTCTACGGGCACTTCACGTCACGCGCTGAACTCGTCGATGCGGCACTCTCGGACGTGCTCCGTCGCGGCAACGACGTGCTGGCCGCACTCGATCTCGACGGCGACGTGGTGACGGCCTTCGCCAGTCTGGTCTCCGCGAGCTGGGAACTGCTCGACGAGTCTCGCGCCCTCCTCGAAGTCGCTCAGAAGGAACTTGCACCCGATCGCATCCGAGCGCTGCACGCACCGCTGGAGGACCGTGTAGTCAATCTGATTGAGCGGGGGAGAAGCGAGGGAGTCTTTCGCGTGGACCTCCCCGCCAATTGGCAAGTCGCCGCCATGCACGCCTTGCTCCAAGCGGCAGCCGCGGAGATCGCGGCGCAGCGGCTGTCTTCCGCGGAAGCGCCAAGAGTCTTGAACGCCACCCTTCTGGCCTCGCTCACACGCTAAGCGACTGCTGCAGCACAGGTGAAGTCATCATGCTTCTGATACCCCTGGGGGGTACCTGTACAGTGGCCTATACCCCCCAGGGGTACCACGCGAGCGGAGGAACTGGATATGCAGCACCACGAACATCACCATCACGAAACACAGGACCCGAGTGCCGGGCAGCATGCCCACGGAGATGACCACGGCTACCACGGCCACCATGGACACGGCGGGCACGAGGGGCACGTTGCGATGTTCCGGCGACTGTTCTCGTGGTCGCTGCTGCTTGCAGTTCCGACCGTCCTGCTCTCTTCGATGTTTGCGGACCTGGTCGGCTACTCGCTTCCGGATATCCCGGGTCTCGAGTGGATCTCGCCGATCCTCGGAACGGCGCTCTACGCATGGGCAGGCCGACCGTTCCTGATTGGCGGATGGCAAGAAGCGAAGAGCCGCCAACCCGGCATGATGTTGCTGGTTGCCCTCGCGCTCACGGTTGCCTTCGTGGCTTCCTGGGGATCGACCCTGGGCCTCCTTCCGCACCACCTGGACTTCTGGTGGGAGCTCGCGCTCCTGGTCTCGATCATGCTTCTTGGCCACTGGATCGAGATGCGTTCACTCGCCCAGACGAGCTCAGCGCTCGACTCGCTGGCGGCACTTCTGCCGGATGAGGCGGAACGTGTCGAGAAGGACGGATCGGTCTCGGTTGTCGCGCCCAGTTCTCTCGCAGTAGGCGACGTCGTGATCGTCCGACCGGGCGGCCGCGTGTCGGCTGACGGCAGGATCGTCGATGGCTCTGCCTCGATGGACGAATCAATGATCACGGGCGAGTCTCGACCCGTTCGCCGGGAGGTCGGCGAGCAGGTCGTTGCCGGCACTGTGGCAACCGACTCGGGACTGCGTATCGAAGTGACGGCGACGGGCGACGAAACCACGCTCGCGGGAATTCAGAAGTTGGTGGCTGACGCTCAGGCATCTGCGTCGCGCACGCAGCGACTCGCTGACCGCGCCGCTGGCTGGCTGTTCTGGTACGCCCTCGGTGCAGCCATCATCACGGCAGTGGTCTGGTCGATCTTCGGCCTGCCCGAAGACGCGGTCATCCGCACCATCACGGTCTTGGTCATCGCGTGTCCGCACGCACTCGGATTGGCGATCCCGCTGGTCATCTCCATCTCGACTGAGCGAGCCGCCCGCGCGGGAGTCCTTGTGAAGGACCGCGTGGCCATGGAGCAGATGCGACGGGTCGACACTGTGCTCTTCGACAAGACGGGCACACTCACGAAGGGCAAGCCGACGGTGACTGCTATCGAGCCTGCGCCCTCCGGCGGCATCTCGGCCGACGACGTGCTTGCGCTCGCGGCAGCAGCCGAAACCGACTCCGAGCATCCGTTGGCTCGCGCCATCGTGCGTTCCGCCAAGGAGCGCGGCGTGCCGGTGCCTGCGGCCACGGACTTCTCTTCTCATCCTGCGGTTGGTGTGAGTGCGCTCATCGACGGGCGCCGCGTACAGGTGGGTGGGCCAGCGCTTCTCCAGCAAGCCGGTGGCAGTGAGCTCGAGGTCGCGGACGAATGGCGGCGGGATGGATCGATCATCTTGCACGTGCTCCGCGACGGTGAGGTCATTGGTGCCGTTAGCCTGGCTGACGAGATCCGCGCCGAATCGCGGATTGCCATCGATCAGCTCCACGAGCGTGGTGTTCAGGTCGTCATGATCACCGGAGACGCCGAAGCTGTAGCGCACTCCGTAGGAACCGCTCTGGGCATTGACCGTGTCTTTGCCGGTGTACGGCCGGAGGACAAGGCCAGCAAGGTCGCGGAACTGCAGGAGGAGGGTCGGCTCGTCGCCATGGTTGGCGACGGTGTCAACGACGCTCCCGCGTTGGCTCAGGCGAATGTCGGGGTTGCCATCGGCGCGGGCACCGACGTCGCGATTGCCTCTGCCGGGATCATCCTGGCTTCGGACGACCCTCGCTCGGTGCTCTCGATCATCGACCTGTCCCGTGCGACCTACCGAAAGAGCATGCAGAACCTGGCGTGGGGCGCGGGCTACAACTTGGCAGCCGTTCCCCTGGCCGCTGGTGTCCTTGCCCCGATTGGTTTCATCCTCCCGATGTCGGTGGGAGCGATCCTGATGTCGGCTTCGACCATCGTGGTGGCGCTCAACGCGCAGCTGCTGCGCCGGCTCGATCTGCGCCCAAGGGAGATCAGTCAGGAAGACCTGGCGCACACCGATGATCGAGAAAGGAAGTCGGTATGACCGTGAACGATCACGCTCAGGATGGAGCGCCCGACTCTGCTCCGGGGTATCTCCATCGAAAAAGACAGCCATCTGCGCCGACTCCGCAGGATCGAAGGCCAGGTGAAGGGCATCAGCCGGATGATGGACGAAGACACCTACTGCGTCGACGTACTCACTCAAGTGTCTGCCGCGACCAAAGCGTGGCAAGCCGTTGCGCTGGAGCTACTCGACGAGCACATGGCGCACTGCGTCGCTGATGCAGCACGTGGTGGCGGCTCCGACATGAAGGCGAAGCTCAAGGAAGTCAACGACGCCATGGCCCGCCTCCTGCGGTCCGCTTGAGCGACAGCCCCGACAACCAGACTCGAATCAATCAACGAAGGTGGACTGATGTGCACATCATGCAACTGCGGTGACTCAAGGAGTGACGTCGTTCTCGGCGTCGAGTCTTTGACGACCCGCGCGCCGGAGGTCTTCGAGGTCGAAGGCATGACCTGCGGCCACTGCGTGGGCTCGGTGAGTGACAGCGTCGGACAGGTGGACGGGGTCCGAGAGGTCTCGGTTGATCTTGCAACCGGTCGCCTCGAGGTGCAGATGGATAAGGGCACCTCGCGACAAAGCATCGAAACAGCGGTCCGGGCTGCGGGCTACACGTTGCGATGATTATCTGACCGCCTGGAATCGCCTGACCATCGACCCTGTGGGCCAATGACAGAATGCATATTCATCGGAACTGGGAATTATGAGATAATAGAAGTAGTGGATTTCCGTTTCAAAAGATCATCGACACTGTCTCCTGGGAACTCGCGTGGCGTGCCCATCGTTGTCATGGAGGCACACCAGTCTGGCCGCGAGATCGGAGGAGCGTCGTCATGAGACCTGTCTCGACGTCGGTGGTCTCTCGTGCTGCTCTCGCTGCACGGCGTGGGCTGGTCGTCCTGGTGGTCGCTTTCGGCCTCGTCGTCATGCACGGAGGAGTCGGGCAGACGCAAGCGTGTGTTGGCGCGATGTCGGGGATGCCGACCCCGACGTCACCCACGCTGATGTCGGAGCACAGTCATGACGACACTGCGGTCGATGTCGAGGATCCGAGCGGCAAGCCGACAAAATCCCCTGCAAGCGCGCACTCCAGTGACCTGTGCTCGAGCACGCCAGCCGCCTCTGGTGGCGCGGGTCCCGACACTGCGCCTGCGCTGACCGCGTCATCATTCGTCTTGGTGCCCTGCATCGACCTGGAGCCTGGTGCAGTCAGCGATGTGACAGGTCGTCATCCGCCACCCCCAGATCTCGTCACGGAACTCTGTGTGAATCGCCGGTGAGAAGTTGAGGTTTGCTCAACTTCTATTACCAGATTAATCACAAGGAGTTTCAAGAATTATGAAGACCATCAGTACCAAGGGCGCCATTGTCGCGTTCGCGATCGTTGTCGTCGTCGCAGTTGGCGCCTACCTCGCCATCAACAATACGTCCGGTCATGACGGGCATTCGGCGAACTCGAACTCGTCCGACACGTCAAGCGCGAGCAGCACCTCCGCGAAGTTCAACGACACGGATGTCATGTTCGCGCAGATGATGATCCCGCATCACGAGCAGGCAGTTGAAATGTCCAAGCTCGCGGCAACGCGCGCTGGATCGTCGGAGGTGAAGGCCCTGGCCTCCAAGATCGAAGCAGCCCAGGGACCAGAGATCGCCACCATGCAGGGTTGGCTGAAGGATTGGAATGCCTCGTCCGATGGATCCTCGATGGGCGGGATGGACCACAGCGGTCACGACATGGAGGGGATGATGTCCGACTCCGAGATGGCGGACCTTGAGTCGAAGTCAGGTGACGCGTTCGACCAGGCGTTCCTCTCGATGATGATCGAGCACCACTCAGGTGCGCTGGGCATGGCGAAGACTGAGATTGCCGACGGAGAGAACCCGGACGCCATCGCTCTGGCCAAGACCATCGAGTCGACGCAGCAGGCCGAGATCAAGCAGATGGAAGCGCTCCTCAAGTAGTTGCGGGAGTCGGCGCCCCCGCTTCTCGATGGGCGGGGGCGCCAACGCACCGCGCTGATGCAGCGCGGTGCTTGTCCATCTGCTTGTCCTTCATCACGTGGAAGAAGTCGCTCATGAACCTTCGCTCCTCAACGATCGTCACGCTCGCTGCAATTGCGGGCCTAACTGGTTGCGCCACCGACCAGGGACAGGCACCGTCGGACGCACGCAATGTCGTCGTCTTGCCAACACCAGACGCCACGTCGAAGCCGCCTTGGCAAACCCCGGCTGATGTCCTGGCTCACGCGAAAGCTGCTGGCCTTGATCTAGGACCCATGGGCACGGCCGAGCACTATCACCCGAGCCTGCGCATCATCATCGACGGCGAAGAAGTCTCGGTCTCGCCGAACATCGGCGTCGACCCCGCAACCGGTGCAATGTCTGCTCTTCACACGCATGACGGCGACGGCACCATCCACATCGAAGCCGATTCGGTTGGCGAACAGTTCACTCTCGGACAACTCTTCACCCAATGGGGAGTGGCGCTGTCGCCTGAGCAGATCGGTGGCGTCGAAGCAGAGCCGGGCAGCAAGGTCGACGTCACCAGTAACGGGGCGAAGTTTGATGGCGACCCTGCCGACCTCAGTTTGGAGCCGGATCAGGAGATCGTGCTTTCCTTGAACTAACAACGAGGGCGCGATCGTGAAGGGCAGGCGGCTGCAAATTCCCCGGTCAGGTCAAGCGCCGTCCCTCTCGCCCCGCGTCACGCAGTATCCGCAGCACAGTGCTCTTGCCAACGCCAAGTGTCCAGCAGCTTCGAGTGGGCTGGAGGTACCCAGTCAGGGTGCTCCACCATCTGAGACCGCTGGAGGGATTAAAGCGCGGACAGCCGACCGGAGAAGGCTTCGCGGGACATCGGTTGAAGGTGTCTTAGGGGCCGTGCGGAGCCGTGTGAGCGCTCGATCCAAGATTCAGAGGCGCCCACCGTCTACCGAGTCTTGTCCGCCTCTTCAGGCGGGGCCGCCGGGTGGCGCAGTAGTCGACCGTCCGGCGTGGCCTCCGAGTACACCTCGCCGCGAGCAGCAAACAGTTCTTCGTAGTTGAGCGAAGCGCGGGTTCTGGCGATCTCAGTGTTCCATTGCGCACGCGTCACGGCCTGTTGCTCCGGGGTCTGGTCGTCGTAAGGGACGCTGCTCGTCTCCACCGTCCGCTCCTGACTCGTAGGGCGCGATCGCAACAAAGAACTTGATCCGACAGTACCCGGCCAGAGGCGCCGCGTCCGGTGCACCTCACGAACTCAAGCGGGGTTTGCTCAGACTCAGGTCGCCACCTGCCTCGCATGCGCTGGCGGAAGGGGGCCCTCCTCGCTATGTCTTGAAGGACTCGATCGCATGGGTGAGAAGTCGCTCCCCAGCCCTCACTGAACGAGCATCACCCTCGTCGCACAAGTCCGCAGCCGCGATCAGCGGCGGGACAGGTGCTCCCGCTTGGAGGTGCACGCCAGCAGGCAGACATCGCACAGCGAGATTCGGACTTGAGGATCGAAGTGGGCCGTAGGTCAGGACGAGGTCGTCAAGCACGTCGCTGGCGCACCACAGAAGCGAAGTCCCGCCGACGACGTTGAGGTGTGAAGGGATCCTCCCACCGAGCGCAGTCTCGTGGACACGGCTGTCTTCCAGCAGACCTGCCAGATTCGTGGGATGGATCTTGAATCGCTGTATGGAGGCCGCACGGTGACCGAGGCGCGCCCGCCACACGTCGGTGGGCGACTCGCCGCGGAGTCGACTCCGAACGCGCGACCGTTCAGAACTCGAGACCCACGGGCTGATCGCGCCCGCCGCCTCTTGCGCGGTCGCCCAAGCGATCCGTCCTGAGAACGGCCGGTGGGTGGCCGGTCGCGGCCGAGCGGCCAACTCCGCAAGGCTTCGCTCCTCAATGAGCCAGTCCCGCCCGAGGCGCACTGCTTCGAGGTGCCCCGAGTGGATGAGTGCCCGGACGCGAGCGGGACTGACCGTCAGGCGGCGGGCTGCGTCGACGGTCGTATGCATACACTCATGTTACGTATGAAGCCCATGAGTGTGTAAGCGCGGTTGAGGGCAGGCCGCGTCGGCGGAGACGTCGGGTCGGGTTCAATCCGTTAGACAAGGTGAGCCTGGCGGTCGGGTACCCCCACCCGAACCGCGTCGTCTAGATGGCGATCTGGTCGAGCGTTGATGCGCCGATAAGGCGCTGCATGGAACCCAAGAAGAACAGGCTCACCCCGCGGCACCAAGTCTTGACGGGGTCGTGCATCGAGATCATGAAGACCTTCGGTACCGAAACGATCGACGCGGTTGTCACGGATCCCCCGTACGCCATCGACCGAGGAAGTGCAGATCAGTCGATGCTCGGCATGCAGTCGCAGAACTGGAACGAGAAGGCGACCCACTCGCGCGGTTACGCAGACAACGACCCCGTCGCCTTCCAGGCATGGTGCGCAGTGTGGCTGGCTGAGGCTTTCCGTGCCCTCCGCCCGGGAGGGCACTTGATTGCGTTCGGAGGCACGAGGACCTGGCATCGGCTGACCGTTGCAGCGGAGGACGTGGGCTTCGAAGTGCGCGATACGATCGCTTGGATCCACGGATCTGGACGGCCCAAGACGGGCGACCTCGGCCGAGTCGCGAAGGATCTGGGCCCGTCAGTCGTGGACCAGGTCCGAGGAAAGAGCACCACGCTAACGCCCGTGTACGAACCCGCCATCCTCGTGCGGAAACCGATCATCGGCACAGTGCTGGCTAACGTCCTTGAGCACGGCACAGGCGCGCTCGACATCGACGGAACGCGCGTGCCGGACGGGACCAGGGCGGGGCGGTGGCCGTCGAACGCCATCGTCGAGGATCTGCTCTTGCATGAGCTTGACGCGCGATCGTCGCGGTCCCTCTATCCCGCCTTGCGCGTGGCCAAGCCGAACCAGAGCGAACGAGTGAAGGTCGACGGAGTGGCCCACCCAACCGTGAAGCCGCTCGACCTGATGCGCTTCCTCATCCGCCTCGTAACTCCAGAGAATGGCATCGTGCTGGACCCGTTCGCGGGATCGGGTACTACCGCTGAGGCGGCGCTCCTCGAAAAGCGGCGAAGCATCAGCATCGAGCGTGAAACGTCGTACCTTCCTCTGATCGAAGCGCGCCTCGCGCGGAGAGATCGCCCTCTTGAGGTATCCGAAACTCAGGACGTGCTGCCCTTCGGCGTCTAGTGTCGCGCGTCATTAATTCGTTGACAGTATGGGATGATGGCGTATGCCGTCATCTGTACTGGAGATCAGCGCTGAGGATCGTGCGACCCTGACCTCGTGGACACGGTCGCGCACGTTGCCGGCGGGACGTGCGCAGCGGGCGCGGATCGTGCTGGCCGTCGCGGCGGGGGCGGGCACCTCTACGGTGGCTCGGCAGGTCGGGGTTTCGCGTCCGACGGTGATCAAGTGGCGTGACCGGTTCGCCGTCGACGGGCTCGCTGGCCTGGAGGACGAGGAGCGTTCGGGCCGACCGAAGCGCGTCGATGATGTCGGGATCATCGCCACCACGCTTGAGCCGCCACCGGCCAGGCTCGGGGTGACGCATTGGTCCTCGCGGCTACTGGGCCAGCACCTGGGGATCGGGGATGCCACTGTGGCCCGCGCCTGGCGCAAGTACGGGGTCAAGCCGTGGCGGCGGGAGACGTTCAAGTTCTCCGCCGACCCGGAGCTGGAGGCCAAGGTCCGCGACGTGGTCGGGCTGTACCTGAACCCGCCGGAGAAGGCGGTCGTGCTGTGCGTGGATGAGAAGTCCCAGATCCAGGCCTTGAACCGGACCGCCCCGCTCTTGCCGCTGCGACCGGGCTTGCCGGAGAAGGGGACCCACGACTACAAGCGCAATGGCACCACCACGCTGTTCGCCGCTCTTGAGGTGGCCACCGGTGCGGTAACCGATCAGTGCTATGACCGGCACGGCAAGGCCGAGTTCCTCGACTTCCTCAAGAAGGTCGCCAGGGCCTACCCGCGCCGGGAACTGCACGTGGTCCTGGACAATTACCACACGCACAAGCACGAGGACATCAAGCAGTGGCTGGCCAAGCACCCGCGGATCACGCTGCACTTCACCCCGACCAGCGGGTCCTGGCTCAACCTCGTCGAGGTCTTCTTCGGGATCATCACCCGACAGGCCATCCGCCGCGGCTCCTTCGACAGCGTCAAGCAACTCGTCGCAGCGATCAGCACCTTCATCGACGGTTGGAACGAGCGCTGCCACCCATTCATCTGGACCAAGACCGCCGAGGAGATCCTGCCCCACGCCACACGGCGAACCAGTTCAGGCGCGCGACACTAGAGGCCGAACGCGCCGCCACCGACGAGGATCGCGACGCCCAATCCGATCAGGACGATGGGGAAGAGGATGTGCTCCCACCGTTCGAGGACCTCGGCGATGGGTCGACGCGTGGCGATGAACTGGGCCATGGCCACCAGCACCGCCACGAGCACGAGGAACACGATGCAGAAGGTGATGACAGCGGGAGTGCTGATGTTGAGGAACACCGGGACGTAGACGCCGATGTTGTCCCCACCGTTGGCGAAGGTGACGCCGGCGACGGTCGCCACTGCAACGCTCTTGCCGGACACGGCGGCATCATCGTCGTCGTCCTCGCCGCGGTAGGCCTGCCACGCGGCCCAGAGGCCCAGCGCGAGGGGGACGAGCCCGAAGTAGGGGATGGCCTCCTCTGGCAGCGCCCACCCCGCCCCCACGGTCACCAGCAGTGCGGCGGCGAGGATCCCGACGAAACCGAGGTACTGCCCGGCCAGGATCTTCGCCGTCGTCCCCGGACGTCCAGCTCCGCGGGCGAAGAAGAGCGAGAGCACGATGATGTCGTCGGTGTTGGTCGCGACGAAGAGCCCGATCGCTTGGAGCAGTGCCGTGACCGTCATGCCCTAGAGCTCTCTTCATGGCAGCCGGGCACCTCGCAGGTGACGTCGAGGCAGGGAGCGTCCTCGTCGACGGCCAACTTGACCTCGACCAGCTCGGTGAGAGCACGCGAAAGGTGGGGGTCAGCGATCTCGTAGAGGGCCTGACGGCCTTCGTGGGTGGCGACCACGATCCCGCAGTCCCGCAGGCACCCCAGGTGGTTGGACACGTTCGAGCGCGTCAGGTCCAGAGCGTTGGCGAGTTCTGCCGGGTGCGCTGGGCACGCCAGCAGCGACAGGAGTATCCGAGAGCGAGTGGGGTCGGCCATCGCCCGGCCCAGGCGCTGCATGGCATCCAAGCGGGAGGCAAGAGTCAGCATGCACTGAACAATACAGTGCATGCTGAACTAAACTTCATCCTGCCCACGTTGCCCGCTGCACGCAAGCTCCCGGTCAGAAGGCTGGATGGCTGTCACCCAAGCGGCCGGGAGCAAGACCGCCGACCCCCGCTCGACCCGTCAAACAACTTCAGACGCGCGACACTAGAACGCAGCCAACCCGCCATCTGGGACTCGACCCTGAGCGACCTGCGTACCCAAGCGCGCAAGAGTAGGACGCTTTGATGTCGTAACGAGAAGAGATGATGGGGCCATGGCGCTTCGAAACCCGACGTACCTCGACACAGATGCCCTTCTTGCGTACGCGGAGTACCACGATCTCGCAGTGCCGCGACAGTCCGACATCGTAGAAACGGCTTCGACGCGCCGCACCGCGGGCGGTTCCGTCGGCCTTTCGGGCTTAGGCCTCTCCGGAGATCGGGGAACGACGGTGGAGTACCAGTCGAGTTATCGGTTGGAGCCGACCGCTCGTTCGACGGCCAGTCGCATCATCGACGCGTTGACACACGAGGGCATCCTGATGGTCGAGCCCAAGGAAGAGCAGCCACTAAGCATCAACGATCTCGTGGAACTCGAGGGATTGACGACCCTGACGACGGCCAGCATGGCGGGGAAGGTCTTCTACCTTCTTCGGAGAGTCATGGAGGCATCCGACCTGGATCTGACCGACCTCGGGGACGTCGATATTGACTCCGATCCTGAGTTCGCCTCGCAGCTCAAGCAGGTGTACCTGAGCAACGAGTTGCTTCCCATCCCATTGCTCCTGGAGATGAAGGACTCCAGCCTTGCCCAACGCGTGTACCTCCACTTCGACCCCGATAACTTTGTCGGTGGTGCCTCAGTCGCTCGAATCGAAGGACGAGTGCGTGTCCTCGGTACAGTGCGTCAGTTGATCGACGGAGGCGGCGAGGGGTTCCTCAGCAGCGAGGAATGGCTGTTGCACGATTGGGAGCACCTGATGAAGCGGATGCTGATGACTCGCATCTCGCAGGAGATTCAGAACTTGGTCAATGCCTTCGAACTCGAACTACCCGCCGACGACGTGAAGGCGTGGCTGGAGGGGCCGGCGATCCTCGTGGACGTCGTCGCCGTGTACTGATTCGGCCCAACCGTGTCAGACGGCGCTTCGCGCCAAGAGAACGAGGCCCCTCAGACGTCCCCGTCGAACAGCGCCGGCTGGTCGACGCTGGGCTTCGGAGCGGGCCTTTCTGGCAAGGACCGTTCGCTTTCCCTGACGAGTACGTACTCCACGAACGCTCCACGTCGCGGAGCGTCGGGTGCGAAGTCGATGACGCCGCGCCGGCGCAGACGAGTCAGTCTGTTCCGGGCTGTCTCAACGTCGCAGTCGAGATAGTTTCGAACATCCTCGTTGGTGATACGTCCATGCCGCTTGAGATGGCGCAATAGTTTTTGATCATCGTGATCGACGGTCGAAGTGCGGTAAGTGATGGCCGACCGCATCGCTGCGACCGTCGTTGGTGTCAATGTGTAGTTGGGGTGGGCTCGTCGTGCGGTCCCTCTCGTGGGATGGACGAGAGAAGCGCTTTGCATCCGTTCGAGAACTCGTTGCGCATCGCCGACGTTGCGTTGCAGGCGAGGCGAGAGGGTTGTCGCGTTCACCGATCGTGAGTTCCTCAAGGCAGTGAGAGCCATGAGCACGTCGACGTCCTCTGCCAAAGTGTCACTGATCGCCTCGCTTCGGAGAAACCGTGCGAAGGCTTCATCGCCGGCACCTCCAGGCAGTACGACGCGGAATCGGGGACCGTCTTCGAGTACAGGCGGCTCCTTGCCGAGCTTGCCGATCTCGCGGAAGATTCGGTCAAATCCGAGTCCGCTCATCTCGGCCAGCCGCAGTCGCGCCATGTGCGCGGCGAGCACGCGGTTTCGCGGACTGGCGGTGTCGTGAAGGAGTCGATCCAGGCGAAGGTTGGGAAGCAATCCGCCGGGGCTCGAAACGGCTAGTTCGGCCGGGCTGTGGATGATCTCGACAAGCCCAGATGCTTCCCAGTCTCGGTGCGCGAAGGCATTGGCGAAGATCTCGCGCAGCACATCGTCCGGATAGTCCACCAGTTCGATCTGCTCGGCGCCCACTCGGATGATCTGGGTTTGTGCGATCGCGCCGACGATCGTGATGAGTTGATCGATCAATAGAACCAGAGGGAGTGAGGTGTCTCCGCGCCTCAGCAGCACGCGTCCATCGCCGCCCGGGGAATTCCGCGTCTGGACGTTGACGCCCCACTCCGGGACCTGTTGGAGCGCGTGAGATGTTCCGTAGAGCAGAATCGCCGCCCGTGTCGGGTCGCCATCCTTGGTGGCAATACCAGAAGCCCGGCCGAAAGCCGCGGGATTCTCGAGCGCCATGGCTGCAAGCTCGTCGCTACCTTGGCGTCGGAGTAATCGGGCCCCGTGTTCGAGTGCTGCTGTCGACAGGGCCTTCCACGAGGCTCCCGACGACTCGGCCGACCAGTCTCGCCCCTGCCGGACAGCTCGAAGGCCGCGAAGTTGTTCCCCTTCTAGTGGCATGCACTTGTCTTCGATCCGGATCTTGTAGACGCCCTCGGTGGTGCTGTAGACGTCCATTCCCGGAGGCACGCCGAGAGCGTAGAACGTCTTGCCCTCGATCGTGAGCGCGTGCGCGCGCACGGTGATGGACGGACTGGTGCGTGTGAAGAGGTTGGCAACCAGTTCAGACAGGGGCCATCGAACCGGGTCGACACCGACTAATGCCTGGGCTCGAGTCGGCGCCTTGTCGGCAACGCCGACGATCAACACCCCACCGTTGCCGTTGGCGAAACACACGACGGACTCGGCGAGGTCCTTGAGGAACTTCTCGGGAGCTCGGCGATCACCGGAGGGAGGGAACCGCTTGAAGTCGAGCGCCTCGTCCTCTACATCGCCCGCGATCCAGCCGTCGCCGATCTGCGCGATCGCGCGCTCTGCCGTTCCTGCGACATCCATACCTTATGGTATCGCGTATGATCTGACGCAACAAGTGTACGTGTATCATACGTTGTCCAAACGATGGCCACGTCACCCGTCCTGTTCGCGGTGCGCGCACCACTAGCCGTAATCCGCCGCCGGTGCGCCGCTGCTCCGTCACCGTAGACGCCGCCCAAACTTCCGACCTGTGTCGAGACCGTATGCGCGGCGGCTCCTGAGGCATAGAGCGACCGTCTTGTGGCTAGGCGATCACCCTGTTTCTGCAACCGGTCGAAGGTTCGAGATTCGAGTCCGCCAGTCTGCGCCTCCCGCCGCGGGCGGCGACTTGCATTCGTGTGAGGACGTAGCTCAGCCCAGGTTCCTGGAGATGCCGACCAGCCATGGCCAGTTCGGTAACCCCACCACGCGACGGTTGATCGAAGAGCAACAGCGATGTCTCCGCCTGCTGGTAATTTCGTGACCTACAGCGAAGAGGCGGCATGGCTGAGAATCTGGACGCGGCGATCGTGGATCTTGAACGACAGATCAAGGAAGTACGCGCGCGTCGGCTGACTATCCAGAGATCTGCGGCGCAGGAGAGCAGTGTGCGACTCGCACTCACACCCGTGCAGCGCGACCGGTCTGTGAGCACGTCCCCCAAGGTTGATGAACTCATCGATCGAGTGCAGACGCTCCACGACGAGCTCGCCAGTCTGTGGGACGACGATGAACGTATCCGCCTGATGCTGGAGAAGGTGCGAAAGTCCGGCTACAGCCCAGATATCGGAGACCTTGCTCGCCTACTAGAACGCTCCGCCGCCGAGCGCGACGCGTTTCTGGATGCCGAAGCAGTTGGTCGCTCCTAATGGCCAGAGGAAAGCACGGCCACGCATCCTCGCGGCGACGCGCATCACTCGCACAGGCGCGACTCGAAGCACTCCGAGGTGAACTCGAGGGCGAGCAAGCCGCGCTTGCGGAGGCCGAGTTCGCGACCCGAGCGGTAGACGGACTACGTGAACAGGCTCGGACCGAGTCAATCGAGCGGGACAGATCTGTCGGCGCGCAGGTTGAACGCCTTGAGAACGAAGCGGACGCTTTGAATCAGGCCGTCAAGCAGGCGCGCGCCACATCACTGCAAGTCCAGCAAGCCTGGGAGAAGGCGTCCGACGCTGTGATCGACGCGCTCGGTGGTGGCCGAGATGGCATCGAGCGGTTCATGAGCATCGTCGGGCAAGGCGGATACATCAGCGACAACCCCGCCGAGCGTCGGCTCGACCACGAGGCCATCATCAGGCTCCAGTATCTACGGGGGGCCCGCAAACGCGGACCGACCGAAGCCGACGGAGAGAAACGCTGGGGACTCGCTGCGCATGCCGGCATGTTTGCTCGGCAACGGCGCCTCAGGCTTGCCTCAAAGGACACGTGCCCAACTCCAGACATGACAGCCGAACAAGTCGCTGCGCTTGAGGAACTCATCTCGGTGACCGGCCCACTCTTGAAGACGCACCCGACCACGCTCCAAGCCGACGCACTCTACGCATGGCATCCGCTTCCCTGGGTGCAAGGTGTCCAAGCCGCCGAACAGGACGTCGTCTTCAAGGACCTGGGTTTCGCCGCAGGCACGGGGGAGATTAGTGCGCCGGTCCTAGGTGATGACTGGCCGGCGCCATCTGCCGCGCTCGCCGCCACCATCCGGGAACGCCTCTCCCACCGCGACGTCGACGAACTTGTTGAGGAGTGGCGAGACCGACTGATCCTCGGTGAGGCGTTGGTCAGCAGCCTGGGCGATGCGCATTCCGACTTCTCGGTTGGCCCACAGCACCCCCGGCCTGGACGCGCGGCGACTTTGCGTCACCTGTACGCCAAGTCCTCCATCGGGACCTGGTCGCGCGCTCTTGAGACCGGAAGTGACGGGGCGTGGGCGGGCAACCTCGCGGTCGCTATGACTACTGCAACGGCCTTCTGGCTTCCGGCCGGCCAGACGTTCTCGTTCGCGGACTCTGAGCCACTAACCGAAGAGGATGCCGACTCTCTGCGATTGCCCTTCCCGCAAGTTTTCCTGGCCTTTGCCGAGCCTCTTTCGATACAAGCAGTACGAGCACCGAGCGAAGACGAGGTCCGCGCGCTTGAGGTCCTCGATCTCGCGGCTCGGCGGATGTTCTTGAAGTCGTCCACAGACCTCGGAGCACTCTTCAGCGAAGCTGTGGATGCGCTGGGAGCACTCGATCTAGAACAGGTCCTGCAGGTCCGCGGTGGCCGCGTCGAGGGCGTATTACTCCTGGCGGACTCGCTTGGGCGGTTGACCGACAACTTCGCTTGGTGCGTGCGCCTCCCCTCCGGGGCTACGAAGACCTTGGGCAGGCACGTAATTCCGGCACGAGTGTCGAAGACACGACATGCGGCCTTGCTTCGGAATCTCATCGCAGTCACGGCATGGGCGGATTGGCACGAACCCGATGTCGCCGCAGCCGTGCCGAGCGGCACGAGCGTGCGCGATGCCATCGAACTGCTCGGCACCGATTCGATGGTGCGCGATATCAATCGCACTGGTGGAGGTTCCGTCCGCGTTCTGAACGTGAGATCCACCGTCGGCTCGTCTGGGCACGCTGAGCCGACTGGTCGAATTATGGCGCCACATGTCCGCAGGGGGCACTGGCGTCGACAGCGTCACGGTCCCGGCCGGCTCGAGATCAAACGGATCAGGATTGCGCCCGTTGCAGTCAACGCGGGCCGCGGAGACGCCCTGCCTCGGGTCTATGTTTTGCCCCGGCCCGGTGGCGGGCAGGTCGGGTAGGCCGGCGCTGATGCGGCCGCCTCGGACCTATGATCTCGACTTTCTATTGCGGCTTCATGGCGAGGATGCGGATCACCGCCGTGACTTCGAATCTGGATCTCGAGCGCTACTTCAAGAGGTCTGAGGCGTCAACGTCCAGTGCGTGCGCGAGCTTCCAGACGACCGCCACCGAGACGTTCTGTGTGCCTCGCTCAAGCCGACTGATCGTGATGAAGTGCACGGCGGAGCGTTCGGCAAGTTCGACCTGAGTGAAGCCGGCGGACCGTCGCAGTTCTGCTACGCGGTGGCCTAGTTCGCGCAGGCGGCAGGCCATGCGATCGTCCTGTAGGGGCTGTGCGGGACGGTCGCCGCCGTCGACCTTTTCGCTGCTCAAGTGACCGCCTCCACGCGTCCCGTCCGGATCTGGAGTCTAGACGGGCGATCTGACGGAACCTTTGACGTTTCCGCAGGTCAGAGGCCCTTTGAATTGCCTCAAACGAACTGTTGGAATTGTCTCAACTACCCGAGGTGGTCAGGAGCGGGGTCGAACCGCTGACCTTCCGCTTTTCAGGCGGACGCTCTACCAACTGAGCTACCTGACCGTCGCCCGTCGTCGTGCCGGGCGACGATCACCTTATCGCACGTCCTCGGAGGGACGCGCAGGCGGTGACCGTCGCCCGCGACGAGCGGGCTCAGACGACGGTGACGGCGTCGTCGAAGGAGATGCGCGGCAGCCGGTCGCCCCACGCGTCGGGGCCGGGGTGACCGATGTTGATGACGTACTCGGAGCGCCACGACGTGCCCGCGAGGAACTCGGCGTCGACGCCGGCGCGGTCGAAGCCGGCCATCGGTCCTGCGGCCAGACCTGCCGCGCGGATGGCGAGGATGAGGTAGCCCGTCTGGAGCGCGGTGTTGAGACGTGCGTTGTCGACGCGCAGCTCGGCGTCGTCGTCGAACATCGTGCGCACACCGGGCGCGTGGGGGAAGTGCTCGGCGAGTCGCTCCTGGAACGCCTCGTCGGCCGCGACGATGACGACGGCCGGCGCCGACGCGGTCTTCGCCTTGTTGCTGCCGCCCATGTGCTGGACGAGGCGCTCGCGGGCCTCGGGGCTCTGCACCACGACGAGGCGCAGCGGCTGGTTGTTCATCGCCGTCGGGCCGAAACGGAACAGGTCGTGGATCGCGCGGATGTCCTCGACCGTCACCGGCTCGTCGGTGAACGTGTTCGCGGTACGCGCCTCACGGAACAGCGTGTCGAGGGCCGCGTCGTCGAGGACGTACGGCGTCGTGCTCGTGGAAGTCATGGAATGTTCAACGAAGGGCGGTGAGGGCCGATTCCCGGTGTGACGCAGGCCATCTGGGGTCGGCGGTTTACCACGGTCCCGTGGTAAACGTCGTCGTCCCGAGGCAAGGATCCCGCGGGACGACGACCTTTGCCGTGGGAAGTCGGGACTGCGGGAGGGGCGACGGCTGCCGGCTCCCGAGTCGGCGGGGGGACGACGAAGGGCCCATGCCTGCTGGCATGGGCCCTTCCTCGTGCTTCTCTGCGACCCCGACGGGACTCGAACCCGCGACCTCCGCCGTGACAGGGCGGCGCGCTAACCAACTGCGCCACGGGGCCTTGCAGTGCGGCTCAACCGCGGACGCAACTGTATCCCATGCCCGCGACCACCCACACCAGGGCCCCCTCCCGGACGACTCGGCGGGGGGCGCGGCGGCGCGGACCTATCACGACCGATCCCTCGCCAGCACCGCTCCCGCATCGTGGGACGTCGCCCGAGCGGACGTCCGGGACGGTTCGATCACCCCCATGAGCCCACGACGTCGCCGCCACGCCCTGCCCCTCGCGCAGCTCGTGGAGCAGGCGACCTGTGTGGCCGAGCAGGTGCGGGCCGAGCTCCACTCCGTGCACGCCGACCCCGACGAGCGGTGGCACGTGCGCCTGCACCACGACGCCGACGTCGACGTCTGGCTCATCTCCTGGACGGAGGAGCAGGGCACGCAGCTCCACGGCCACGGCGGGTCCAGCGGCGCGTTCACCGTCGTCGCCGGCGAGCTCGACGAGCTCGTGTGGGACCCGGGCGCGCGCGAGCTCGAGGAGAGCACCCGCACGCGCGGCGACGTGGTGGCGTTCGGTCCCGGCTACGTGCACGACGTGCGCAACACGCGGGAGGCCACCGCCGTGAGCGTCCACGTGTACTCGCCCCCGCTCGAGCGGATGGACTTCTTCGACGTCGAGCGTGGCCCGGACGGCTCCGACCGGTTGGTGCGCCTCGCGCACGTCTGGAGCGACGACCCCGAGATCGCCGCCCCCGAGAGCGTCCGCGGACCCGCGGCAGGACGGGTCGCGTCGTGAGCGCGCTGCCCGTCGAGCCGACCCGACGACGCGCCCGCTTCGCCTCCGTCGACGCGCTGCTCGCCGACGCCCGACGCCACCTCGTGCGCGTCACGCCCCACCAGGCCGCGCACCGTGTCCGAGCCGGCGCCGTCCTCGTCGACATCCGACCGCAGTGGCAGCGCGAGGCCGACGGGGTGGTGCCGGGTGCGCTGCACGTCGACCGCAACCACCTCGAGTGGCGTCTGCACCCCGAGTCGGGGGCGAGCCTGCCGCAGGCGGCGTGGGACGCCGAGTGGATCGTCCTGTGCACCGAGGGCTACACGTCGTCGCTCGCCGCCGCTGCGTTGCGCTCGCTCGGCCTCGACGCCACCGACGTCGTCGGGGGGATCCACGCCTGGCGTGCGGCCGGACTCCCGGTCTCGACCGTTCCGATTGCCGATGTCAGTGGGGCCGGGGAGACTGTCGTCCCATGATCGAGTACCGGTCCGTCGGGAAGACGTTCCCGGACGGGACCCAGGCCGTCGCCTCCTTCGACCTCACCATCCCCTCGCGCACCACCACCGTGTTCGTCGGTTCCTCCGGCTGTGGCAAGACGACGCTGCTGCGGATGGTCAACCGCATGGTCGACCCGACCGCCGGCCAGGTGCTCATCGACGACGTCGACGTCGCCACGCAGAACCCTGTCGCCCTGCGACGCAGCATCGGGTACGTCATGCAGCACGCCGGCCTGCTGCCGCACCGCAAGGTCGTCGACAACGTCGCCACGGTGCTCCGGCTCAACGGCTCCGACAAGAAGTCGGCCCGGGAGCGGTCGCTGGAGGTGCTGCACACGGTCGGGCTCGACGAGACCCAGGCGCGCAAGTACCCGGGCCAGCTGTCCGGCGGGCAGCAGCAGCGCGTCGGTGTGGCCCGCGGTCTCGCCGCCGACCCCAACATCCTGCTCATGGACGAGCCGTTCGGTGCCGTCGACCCGATCGTCCGGCTCGAGCTGCAGGCCGAGCTGCGTCGGCTCCAGACCCAGCTCGACAAGACGATCGTGTTCGTCACCCACGACATCGACGAGGCGTTCGCGCTCGGCGACCAGGTCGTCATCCTCAAGAAGGGCGGCGAGGTGGCCCAGGTCGGTGCCCCGGCCGACATCCTCGCCCGGCCGGCCGACGACTTCGTCGCCAGCTTCGTCGGTCTCGACAAGGGCGGCCGCTCGCTGCACGTGGAGGATCGCGAGGGCCGCAAGGTCGTCGTCGACGCGTCGGGGCGTCCCGCCGGCGTGCTGGAGGGCTGACCCGTGGAGTGGGCGTGGCGCAACCGTGACCAGGTGCTCGAGCTGTTCTGGCAGCACACCTGGCTGAGCGTCGTGCCCCTCGTGATCGGGTTCGCCGTCGCCGTGCCGGTCGGCTGGTACGCGAGCCGGCACCCGCGGCTGCGCGGCACGCTGCTCGGCGCGGGCAGCGTGCTGTACACGATCCCGTCGCTGGCGCTGTTCGTCACGCTGCCCGGCATCATCGGGACGGGCTTCCTCGACCCCCTCAACGTGGTCGTGGCCCTCAGCATCTACGCCGTCGCGATCATGGTGCGCACGGCTGCCGACGCGTTCACGTCGGTCTCGCCGGCCGTCCTCGACTCCGCGACCGCCACCGGGTACTCCTCCCGCCAGCGCGGGTTCGGCGTCGAGCTGCCGCTGGCCGGACCGGTCCTGCTGGCCGGCATCCGCGTGGTCAGCGTCTCGACCGTCAGCCTGGTCAGCGTCGGTGCCCTGATCGGCGTCTCCAGCCTCGGGTCGCTGTTCACGAACGGCTACCGACGCGACTTCCTCACCGAGATCGTCGTCGGCCTCGTGGGTATCGTCGTCCTGGCACTCGTCCTCGACGCCCTCCTGGTGCTCGCCGGTCGGCTGCTCATGCCGTGGGATCGCCCCAGCCGGCGCGCCAAGGGTCCGTTCTGGCGTCGGCTCGCGGGCGGTCGGACCGTCGAGAGCGGCATGTCGCTGGGGGGTCAGGCATGAGCGTCGTCTCCGACGCCGTCGACTGGCTCACCGACGGCGCGCACTGGACCGGCGACGCCGGCATCCCGAACCGCGTGCTCGAGCACCTCGGCTACACCGGACTCACCCTCGTCGTGGCCTCGGCGATCGCCGTGCCGCTCGGGCTCTACATCGGCCACACCGGACGCTTCCGCGGCCTGGCGATCGGGGTCACCGGCGCGCTGCGCGCGCTGCCCACGCTCGGGGTGCTGACGCTCCTCACGCTGCTGCTCGGCCTCGGTCTCGAGGCGCCGATCCTCGCACTCACGGTGCTGGCGGTGCCGCCGTTGCTCGCCGGTGTGTACGCGGGCGTGGAGTCCGTCGACCCCCAGACCGTCGACGCCGCCCGCGCGCAGGGCATGACCGAGTGGCAGGTGCTCACCCGCGTCGAGGTGCCGCTGGGCCTGCCCCTCGTCGTCGGCGGCTTCCGCGCCGCGACGCTGCAGGTCGTCGCGACCGCGACCGTCGCGGCCTACGTGTCCCTCGGCGGCCTCGGGCGCTACATCTTCGACGGCCAGGCCGTGCGCGACTACCCGCAGATGGTCGGCGGGTCGGTCGTCGTGGTCGTCCTCGCGCTGCTGCTCGACGGTCTGTTCGCCGTCGCGCAGGCGGCGGCCGAGCGGCGCGCCCGCCCCTCCCGACCGGCCACCAGCGCTTCCTCCAGCACCGATCCGACCCCCACCAGCCAGAGCACGACCACCCCCTAGGAGAGACATGTCCGTGCACAAGATCGGGCTCGGCGCCGCGCTCGCGGCTGCTGCCCTGACGTTGACCGCCTGCGGCGGCGACCCCACCGAGTCGGGCGCCTCCAGCTCCGACTCCGACACGATCGTCATCGGTTCCGCCGACTTCGGCGAGTCCGAGATCATCGCCGAGATCTACGCCCAGGCGCTCGAGGCCAAGGACGTCAAGGTCGAGAAGAAGCTGCGCATCGGCGCGCGCGAGGCCTACATCCCGGCGCTGGAGAACGGCGAGATCGACCTGATCCCCGAGTACACCGGCAACCTCCTGCTCTACTTCGACAAGAACGCCACGGCCACCGAGTCCGGCGCCGTCGACGACGCGCTCGAGGACGCGCTGCCCGAGAAGCTCGAGACCTTCGAGCCGGCCGCCGCCGAGGACAAGGACTCCTACAACGTCACGTCGGAGCTGTCGGAGAAGGAGGGCATCACCTCCATCGGCGACCTCAAGAAGCTCGGCACCGTCAAGGTCGGCGGCAACCCCGAGTTCGAGACCCGCTCCTACGGCGTGCCTGGCCTGAAGAAGGTCTACGGCGTCGAGGACGTCGACTTCACGGCGATCAGCGACTCCGGTGGACCGGCGACGGTCAAGGCGCTGAAGGACGGCGACGTCGACGTCGCGAACATCTACTCCACGACCCCCTCCATCGCCGCCAACGACCTGGTGACGCTCGAGGACCCGGAGAACCTCATCGCGGCGCAGAACATCGTCCCGCTGATCAACGAGGCGAAGGCCAGCGACACGGTCGAGGACACGCTCGACGCGGTGTCGGAGCAGCTCACCACCGAGGACCTCATCGAGCTGAACGGTCGCGTCGACGGTGACGAGAAGGCTGATCCGGCCACGGTCGCCAAGGAGTGGCTGCAGGAGAAGAACCTCATCTGAGGTCGTCCGCACCCACCCGACGCCCCCTCCTCACGGCCTCTCCCGAGGCGCGGGGAGGGGGCGTCGTCGCGTGCGAGCACGCCGCCTCGACCTGTGGCACCCTGTGACTCGTGCCACACGCAGACCTGCGGGGGATCTCCTTCCACCACACCGACACTGGCGAGCCCTGGCCGGGTGCGCCGACCCTCGTGATGGGTCATGGTCTCCTGTTCAGCGGGTGGATGTTCCACCCGCAGGTGGCTGCGCTGCGCGACCGGTACCGGTGCATCACCGTCGACTGGCGCGGGCAGGGCGACACGCCGGCGGCCGAGGACGGGACCGCCGACATGGACTCCCTGACCGACGACCTGGTGGCCCTGCTGGACCACCTGGGTCTCGGAGCCGTGCACTACGCCGGTCTGTCGATGGGCGGCTTCGTCGGCATGCGCCTCGCCGCCCGGCACCCGGAGCGGGTGCGCTCGCTCGTGCTGCTGGACACCAGTGCCGGTCCCGAGGACCCGGACAAGGTGGCGCAGTACCGGCTGCTGGCCCGGGTCTACCGCTGGCTCGGCATCGGACCGGTGCGCGGCAAGGTCGAGCCGCTGATGTTCGGGCCGCACCTGCTCGCGTCACCACGGCGCGCGGAGGTCGTCGACCCGTGGGTGGCGAAGCTGCGCACGGTCGACCGGCGCGGCATGCGCGCCGCCATCCTCGGGGTCACCGACCGGCAGCCGGTGGTCGACGAGCTGCCCCTGATCACCGCTCCCACGCTCGTCGTGGTCGGGGCCGACGACGTCGCGACGCCCGTGGCCAAGGCGGAGGCGATCGCGGCCGCCATCCCCGGCGCACGGCTCGAGGTCGTGCCGGATGCCGGGCACTCCAGCACCGTCGAGCAGCCGGAGGCGGTCACGCGACTCATGGAGTCGTTCCTCGCCGAGCACTGACGGCCCGGACCACGCTGCTCGTCGCCCGCTCAGCCGAGGACGGTCCACGGCCGACGTGGCACCGTCGCAGGGTCGAAGGACTCCAGGAGCTCGGCGGGGCTGTCGCCCACGAGGCCCAGCGACTCGACGAGCATCGACCACGCGCGGTCGCGACCGAGGTCGGGCAGGGTCACCGCGCCGTCGCGCTTCGCGAGGCGGCGGCCGTCGACGTTGACCGCCAGCGGCACGTGCGCGTACGTGGGCTGGGGCAGGTCGAGCAGCGACGCGAGGTAGGCCTGGCGGGCTGCCGAGGTGAGGAGGTCGTCGGCCCGGACCACCTGGTCGACGTCCTGCGCGGCGTCGTCGACGACCACGGCGAGGTTGTAGGCGGGGGTGCCGTCGTTGCGGCGCAGCACGACGTCGTCCACGACGCCCTCGACGTCACCGTGCAGGACGTCGTGCACCGTCCAGGAGGTCACGGCGGCGCGCAGCCGCAGGGCGGCAGGCCGCGCCGTCGCCCGGGCCTCCCGCTGCGCGTCGGTCAGGTCGCGGCAGGTTCCCGGGTAGGCGCCCGGCGGCAGGTGCGGCGCGGAGGGCGCCTCCTGGACCTCGCGACGGGTGCAGAAGCAGGGGTAGACGAGGTCGGCGTCCGCGAGCGCCTGGACGGCCGCGTCGTACGCCGCGAGGCGCTCGGTCTGGCGGACCACCGGTCCGTCCCAGTCGAGCCCGAGTGCGGCGAGGTCGTCGAGCTGTCGCTGTTCCGCGCCCGGACGGACGCGGTCGAGGTCCTCCACGCGCAGGACGAAGTCCCGCCCGGTCGAGCGCGCGAACAGCCAGGCGAGCAGCGCCGTGCGGAGGTTACCGACGTGCAGGTCGCCGGACGGCGAGGGAGCGAAGCGTCCGGCGGGCATCTTCGGAGTATGTCGGATGGGTCTCGACGTAGCGGACGACCATCGTGACGAGGCGGTGGGCCCCGAGCAGGAAGATGGCGCCGACGAAGAGCGTCAGGACGAGGCTGAGGAAGGTGAGGAAGACGACGACCATGACGCCACTGTAGGTCGCGAACTACACCGTTCCAACTTGGATCTGCGCAGGTCAGACGGGATCTCTGGAGATTCGCCCATGATGTGACGAAGATCACTCCGAGGGTTCCCGTGGCGTGCTCGGGCGGGTGGACGTGCGGCCGGACGGGACGCACGACCGATGGTGGCGGGTCCGGGGGCGCGGGTGCCCGCTCCCGTAGGATCGGCTCTCGTCGGGCAGTGCGCCCGAGACCCTGAGGAGGCGTGGTGGTGGCGGAGTCGAACGCGTCGACGATGCGCTCGCTCGACCGTGCCATCGACGTGCTCGAGGTCCTGGAGGCCGCGCCGCACGGGCTGCGGCTGAGCGAGATCGCCCGCCGCTCGGGTCTGCACGTGGCCACCGCCCAGCGGATCCTGGGAGCGCTCGAGGCCCGTGGTCGGGTCGAGCGCGAGGACAACCGGTACCGCGCCGGGGTCGGCCTGCTCTTCGGGGCGCACGCCTTCCTGACCGGCAGTCCGCTAGTGCTGAACGCCCGTCCCGTGCTGCAGGACCTCGCCGCCGAGACCGGGCTCGCCTCGTCGGTCTTCGTGCGCACCGGCACCAGTCGCGCCGTCATCGCCCGTGTCGAGGGCTCCAACCCGCTGCGCTACGAGCTGCCCGTCGGGGAGCGGCTGCCGCTGCACCTGGGAGCGGGCAAGGTGCTCGCCGCCTACCTGCCGGAGTCGTTGCAGCAGCGGGTGGTCGACGAGGCGGTGCCGTTCGTCACCGCCAGCGGCGTCGAGATCGACGTCGAGGCGTGGCGCGAGGCTCTGGTGACGATCCGAGCGCGCGGCTACGTGGTCTCCGAGGGAGAGCGCGTCATCGGTGCCCGCTCCGTCGCGGCCGCCGTGCGCCTGGGCGACGACGTCGTGGCCGCCCTCCAGGTGGCGGGCACGACCGAGACGTTCCCGGAGTCGCGGATCGAGGCGTGGTCGGCAGCCGTGCGCAACGCCGCCTCGGCACTCGGTCGCCGACTCTGAGCCCTGCTCGCCGGAGCGGACCGCTCGCTCAGCGCAGCGCCGTCGCGTTGGCCGGCGAGCCGACCCCGCCCTCGAGGTGCAGCGGCTTGACGACGACGAGGCACTGCCAGCGCTGGTCCTGCGCGCACGCCGCCGCGAGGGCGTCGAGACGCCACAGCTCGCCGAGCGGCATCCCGAGGGAGGCGATCAGCTCCTGGTGCATCATGCCCGCGTCGTCGACGGCCGACGCGGCGAACTCGCTGTCGGGCACCACAGGGAGCCGCTCGACCGCGAACGTGTCAGTGGCGAACAGGGCGACCCGGTGGTCCCAGAGCCACCTGGGGAGTGCGCGGCGCTGCGCGAAGCCCGTGGCGCAGCGACGGTCGCGGACCTCGGTGCGCGCCTCGCGGTCCAGGCCGAGGTACCACGACGCCCAGCCGGTGTGCACGAGCACGAGGTCGCCCGGCTCGACGGCGACGTCCTGGCGGCGGGCGGCGGCCTCCAGGTCGTCGACCTCGAGGACCTCGCCCCGCGCGTGGTCGAGCGGCGCACCGAGACCGGCCCGGGCGGCCGCGACGTCGAGCAGCACCCCGCGACCCACCACGGGCCGTTCGGCCCAGCGCTGCACCCCGAGGGTAGGACTGCCGACGGCGATCTGTGCGTCGGCGTGCCCGTCGTAGAACCCCCAGTCCTGGGCGCGACGGTGCCGCAGACCGTCGACCTGCGAGCTCGCCTGCAGGAAGAAGTCGAGGCTGTCGTCGCGCGACTGCGGGTGCCCGGCGACGATCGTGTGCCGAGGCGCCTGGCGGGCGCGCGCCATGGGCGGGTCGAAGGCCGCGAGGCTGTGGTCGAGGTTCACGACCTCGCCCGTCCGCACCAGCGACGACGCCGCAAGCACCTGCTCCGGTCCGGCGAGGTCGGCCATGCCGCGCTCGCTGGTCGGGTCGAACAGTCCCCAGGTGGAGCCGGGAGGGGCGTCACCGCGTCGCAGCAGGTCGTCGTAGGACGCGGTGACGTCGAGGCGCCCGTCAGGCATCCTCGTCCCTCGCGCTGGCGGGTCGCAGGTACTCGAGCGCGAACGCGAACAGCCCGCACACGGTGGCGACCGTGAAGGTCGGCGGCCCGAGCCGTTCGCCGATCGCGGCCACCGCGGGACCGTCGCCGGCGACGAGCTGCACGGCCTGCGCCCCGACGAGCACGAACCCGCCGGCCAGGAACACCAGGAGAGTGACGACGAAGCCGAGGCGCAGGAAGGACCGCAGTCGAGCCGTCGCCGGTCTCTCGGACGGTGCGGCGGACGGATCGATGGTCGTCGGGTGGTCGAGGGGGTTCATACGGGCAGCACTCCAGACGCGATGAGGACGCCGATGCCCAGGATGGGCAGGCAGAAGTAGGTGACGAGGGGGCGGAACATCTTGGCGGGGTCGACCTGGGCGAGTCCTGCGGCGACGTAGATCGGCGCACCGGACGGGGGCGAGGCGCCCTCGGTCGAGGCGAAGATCAGGACGGCCGTCGCCGCCACGGCCGGCTCGACGCCGACCCCGATGAGCGCGGCCACCGCCACCGGTCCGATCGCCGCCATCGTGGCCGACGCGGTCAGCGGGATGGCGATCGCGACCACGACGGCTCCGACGATGAGCGCCATCACCGGGCGGGGGGCGTCGACAGCCTCCAGCGCGGTGGTCAGCTGCGCGGGCAGACCGAGCTCGCCGAGCACGTTCGCCGCCGCGAACGCGGCCACGATCGTCACGCCGATGACTCCGAACCGCGGCGCGGCTCCCGCGAGGAGCTCGAACCAGTCGCGTCCCCCGCGGGGCAGGTGTCGCCGGCCGAGGAGCCCGACGATCGCGATCATGAGGACGGGGATCCAGACGATGAGGCTGAGCGCCTCACCCGTGTCGACGCCGACGTAGTCGCTGAGCCGCGCCGACGTCCAGCCCATCGTGAGCAGGACCGGCACGACCATGCCGATGAACAGGGTCAACGAGGTCCACCCGCGGGAGAAGCTGCGCCCGAACGGCAGTCGGTCAGCGGGGTCCATCGCGCGCAGGTCGTACTTGCGGACCATGTAGGCGTTCACCACGAGGCGCACGCCGAGGCACCAGAGACCACCGACCGCCAGCGGGATGACCAGCTCGTCCACCGTGAGCGTCCCGGTGGTCGCCAGGGCGCCCGTGAGGATGAACATCGTCGAGCTGAACGGGAAGGTGACGCCCATGCCGGCGCACCCGGCGACGACGCTGCCCGCGATCTCCGGGCGGACCTGGGCGCGCTTCATCCAGGGGATGGTGATCGAGCCGACCGCCGCCGTGACCGACGCGCCCACGTGGGCGACGGAGCCGAACGCCCCGGCCGCGACGGTGCTCGTGTAGACGGGTCCGCCGCGGACGCGGCCGAGCACCGAGTTCAGGATGTCGATCATCCGGTCCAGCACCGGCGTCTGGCCCAGGACGTAGCTCATGAAGACGAAGGCAAGGCCCGCGAACATGACCTGCTCCTGCGTGGCCTCCCAGAACGCGTGGGTGAGGACGGTCCAGGCGTCGGCGCCGGCGAAGGCCGTGACGACGAGCAGGCCGACCAGCATGGCCTCGCCGATGTTGCGGCCGAGGACGAAGTTCCAGACGATGATGGCCGCCATGTAGACGAGCAGGGCGATGATCGCGCTCACGACACCTCCTCCTGGGCTCGACGGTACGCGTCGACGGCTGCCGAGATGCCCTCACGACGCCGGGCCTCGTCCTCCTGCACGGCGCGGGCGGCGGGGAGGAGGGCGGGAGCCTCGTGCGGCCGGACGAAGGTGACGCCGTCGCCGTCGGCCACCACGAGGTCGCCCTCGAGGCACACGACCCCGCCCACCGACACGGGCTCACCATGATGAAAGGGCCCGTTCTTGTAGGGGCCGGCGGCGTTGCGGGCGCGGTGCCAGATGGGGAAGCCCATGTCCTGCAGGTCCTCCGCGTCGCGGATGGCGCCGTCGATGACCATGCCGGCGACCCCCTTGGCGATGAGGCGACCGGCGATGAGCTCACCGACCAGGGCGCGGCTGGTGTCGGCCTGTCCGTCGACGACGATCACGTCGTGCGGGCGGGCCTGCTCGATGATGCGCTGGATCCCGACGTTGTCGCCGCCGGCGACGGTCACGGTGCGGGCGCGGCCGACCATGGTCGCACCGCGCCACGGGGCATGCAGGTCGCGGGTGATGCCGAGACGACCGCGGGCGTCGCCGATGTTGGCCACCGGCAGGTCCTCCCACGCACGGAGCACGTCGGCGTCGACGATCGTGTGGTTCTCGGCGAGCTGCTGGTGCAGGGCCGCGGTCGCGCGGGCCATGACGGGCACGAGGCCCGCGTCGGCGATCTGCCGGGTGGCGTCGCGCATCTCGTGCGCGCGGCGTGCGGCGTGCTTGTAGGTGCTGTCGTAGAGCCGGTCCATCGCGACGGCGCCGTCGGCGAGCTGCTCGGCGACCTGTTCGCGGGTCCAGTCCTCGAGCCCGGCGGCTCGGCCGGCCTCGAGTGTCTCGACGATGAGCGCCGCGACTCCCTTCATCCAGCTCGAGCGGACCAGCTTGCGGGTGGCGGCGTCGCCGGGCGCCCCGCCGATGTCGTCGACGTCGGCACCGAGCGCGGCGAACAACGAGGCGGCGACGGGGCTGCCGGAGCCGCTGACGATCAGCGGGGTGCGAGCGCCGAAGGTCGGGACCGAACCGATCACGGCGACGTCGGCGAGGAGGACGTCGTGCCCCTCGAGCGCGGCGCGGACGTCGTCCTTGAGGGCCGACGAGCCCGAGTTCAAGTCGGCGAAGCAGGAGCCGGGACGCATCGCGGTGGCGGCCTCGGTGGCGACGGCCACGGCGGCACGCGCGCCGGTGAGGCCGAGCACGACGTCGGCCTCGAGGACCGCGTCGGCGATCGAGATCGCGCGGACGACGTGGTCGGGCGTGGGGACGTCGCCGGGGTCGTAGCCCGTGACGTCCCAGCCCTGCCTCGTGCAGGCGGAGGCGTACAGCGCGCCGGCTTCACCCAGTCCAAGTACCGCTACGTGCATCAAATTCTCATTCCGTGAGAGGTTGTATCGAAATGAGTGTGAGGGGCGGCACACCATTCGTCAAGCGCTTCACGTGACGGGGACCACGTGCCGGGCCCTGGAGATGCCTTGGTGTAGTGCCTTCAGGGCGCATGGGCGGGCGTGACGCAGCACGACGGCGTCACGGCGCGACGCCGGAGGACGCGGCGGTGACGCGTGCGAGAGGGCGGGCCGCCGAGCGACCCGCCGGTGGTGAGGGGTCCACGTTATTCGTTTCGGCCTCTCCTGCTTGGCCCCGTGAAGTCAGTTGGTCGACTTCCCTACGACAGGGCTGCCCGTTTCCTAGAGTTTCCGAACGCTCACGATTCGCCTGGAATGGCGGCGGAGTCGCGCGAGGTTGGCCTCTCCCGGGCTGCTGGATACGGGCTGATCGCCGCGTTCGGACGCCGAGATTTGCGGCTTCTCCGGGCTGACCTTCACAAGACGGTTCGACGGCGCGAACTGGGTCGATCTTTCCTAGAGAAAGCCCCAGCCGACGGCGACGCCGTCGGCTGGGGCTGGGAGTGGCGCGGTGTTATGCGGCGGGCTGTTGCAGCCTCGCGAGCAGGGTCTCGCGGTCTCTGGTCTGTTTCGTCTTTGACCGGTCCGGGAACGTGAGTGGTTCGCCGGGTGTTCGGTCGAAGGCGTGGTTCTCTACGAAGCGTTCGTAGTTCTTGTAGTTGGTGACCGCGATGGTGCAGGCGGCGAAGAGCATGTTGAGCGAGTTCTTGTAGGCACTGAACTTGTACATGCTGTGGTCGCCACCGGATGGGCTGACCAGTGTGGAGAAGAACCGTTCGGTGTCGGATCTGTAGGCGGAGTGGAGGTCTTCGTGAGCCCATGTTCCGCTCATCAGTGGTTGCCAGCGCTTGAGGGTGTCGGCGTCCATGATGATGCTCACTTGGTCCACCAAGCAGACGGTCGGCATGGGTCCCGAGGGGTGTCTCTCGAAGGTGGGCAGGTCGCCCGGCAGATCCATCGACGCCGGGACGCGGGAACACCTCGCCCGACCTGATGCGGCAGGGCAGGAGACCTGCACCCGGTAGGACCCCTCAACGGACTCAGCAGACTTTGCGGACTTCGAGGGGCGTCCCGGCTTGGCGTTCACCACGGGCGTGGGGCGTCCGTTGAGTGGCATCGCAGCGGCGGAGAGCACCGCGTTGGTGTGGTTGTGGATGCTGACGAGCGACCCGTCGCTGGAGAGTACCGGGATCGGGGGCTCCCAGCGGGGCCTGACATGAGGCTTGCGCCTCTTGCCGTCGGTCGGCACCCGTTCGAGTAGATGATCGATGGTGCGTTTGGCGGCAGGGCAGGTGATGCACCCGTTGAAGAGGTAGGGCCCAGCGCCTCCGGGCGCGTCGTCCAGTCCGAGGGCAGTTTTCCGCTTCTCGGACAGGTGCACGCTGTGCGACAGGTCGATGCCCTGTGTCCAGTGCTCCGGATAGGTGACGAGGGTGGAGAAGCCCATGTCGATGAGGCTGGCGTTGAGGCCGTCGGCGCCGGGGTACCCCATGTCGAAGGCGATGTAGTGGCGGCTCCGCCCTCTGCGTTCGGGGCGGATGCCGAAGTCGATCATGCTCTGGAGCGACCTCAGGACGGCGGGACCGGAACCCTTCGACGGAGCACCGATGTTGACGCCGAGGGCGAGCGAAGGGAGTATCGGCGTCCCGACTCGCGACATTCCCACGACGACCGTCAGTCCGAACGCCTCGGCCGCCTTGTACTGGCGGGTGAAGGCAGTGAGCCGGGTTGTCTGCCGAACGGGGATGGTGCGCTTGCCGCCGAGACCGCTCGTGGTGACGCAGATGTGCTCGTCGGCTCCAAGGTCGCCAGCGAAGCCCTTGAGGACGCCGGTGGACAGGTCGTCCGGGTCTGCTGTGGGGTGGAACCTCTTCTGGAGGGCGTAGAGGCTCCCGCGGATCGCGATCTGGTTCACGAGAGCGTGGGAGAGGCGTTCGCGTTCGATGTAGATCGGGTCGGACTGCCACTCCTCGATCGTTTCCTTGGAGTGGCGTCGACCAGCGTGACCGTAGGTGGTCTCGATGGCTTCGAGCAGGGCCGCGAACTGCTCGGCCAGGCGCTTCTTCTCCGCGTGCCAGGTGTCCCGGTGCAGTTTCCGTTCGGCGGGGCTGAGGTTGTCGTGCTGCTGACCGGGCGCCTTGCCCATGTCTCGCTGGCGCGCGGCGTCTCGCCATCCCGGGTAGCCCAGCGCGGCGAACTGTGCCTCGGTGTAGCGGGACCAGATGGCGTCAAGCATGTCGTCAGCGGTGATGACGCTGATGGCCCGGTACACCAACTCCATCACGCAGACCAGCATGAGCCTCGGCGGATGGATCGGAAGCCGTCGCTTGGGTCCACGCCTGCGCCCGGCGTACGCCTGCGGGGGCTTGTGCGTCAGGAGCGTCGTCAGTGCTCCGGAGTGGTCGATGATGCTGGCCGCGATAGCCAGGACCAAGTCGGTGTTGTCGACCCGGGTGATCGCGGGAGAGTCGGCGCTCATCGCAGTGCTCCCGTGTGACGGTGCGCAGCCTTGAAGGCCTTGAACACGTCCTCGGTGGACGGGGTGTCGAGGTCGCCGACAAGGTCCGACGGCAGTGAGTTGCCGGGCTTGATGCCTGCCATCGCGCAGACGGTGGTGAACGGGATCGACATCGAGAGCAGCCTGCTGATCCAGGTGTGACGTGCTCGCGGGACGGTGAACGGTCGCCACAGTTCTGTCTGCCTGAGGATCAGGAGGTTGGTGTCGGAGATGAGGCTGCTGTAGGCCCGCGCGGTCGGGCGAAACAGGCGCTCGTCCGGTCGTTCCTTCGCCAGCGGACGCAGACGGGCCGCCGTTCGGGCTTCGAGCGGGACGACGCGGAACTCTCCGTCCTCGTTCGGCACGTACAGGCAGGGGAGCCCGTGCTCCTCGGAGAACCAGTCACCACGGGCGCGAACGATCTCCGCCGAGTTCAACCCAGCACCCGCTGAGAGGCCCAGGAGCACATGGGCTGCGTTCTTGTACTTGCCTGCGTTCTCTGCCCCTCGGTACAGGTCCTGCAACCCTCGCTGGTCGAAGGCCTTCTGTGGGCGCCGCCGCCTTCCTGCTGCGGGTTGAGGTCCGCGACGCAGCCGCCGGAGGCCGGCCATCCGGGTCGCGCGAGAGGACTCGGCGTGCTGTGGCCAGACCTTCGGGATCCTGTCGACCAGGACGTGATCGACCAGGTCGATGTCGGGGTCGAAGCGGCCGAGGTGCTGATGACACCAGACCGCGTAAGGCATCGTCTGCTTGTAGAGGCTGCGGTCGGACTCCTCGGAGCGGAAGCGGTGTCGGATCGTCAACGCGATGACCGTCTCTCTGACCGCCTCGACGGCCTCCGGGCTCAGGCGGAACGTCCACTTCAGGAGCATCTCCCGACGTCGTGCCTGTTCTTCATCGGACTCGACGGTCCGAGCGACTCTCGCGGCGGCGGGCACCACGTCGTCTTCTGCGCGCTGTCTCGCGGCGGCGTCGCTCAGGCGGGGGCTGTCGAGGTAGCGGCGGCCCATCAGAGGCACCGTCCGTTCGTCGCGTCAACGCCGACGTGGTGCGTGCGCTGACGCCGCGCGGGTGCACATGTCATGTGTGCCGTCCATGGACGGTGGGAGCCGTCAGTGCGGGTGGGCACACTGGGGGCAGTGAAGTTGTTCATGGTCTTGCTTCCTTTGTTAGGGGTGGGTGAGACCGGACCCGTTCGATCGGGTGCAACGTGAGGCCTTGGCCTCAGTGGGCGGTGAGGGTGCCACCTCGCCGCCCATTCACTTCTTCAATGCTGTGCGTATGCGCACAGTGATCGTGGAGTCCGTCATGCCAGCGCGTCAATCCCTTCCTGCTGGCTTGCAGTGGATCTCGGCGACTCGATGGCAACCGTCCAGTCAGGGCATGACAGCGAGCCGTCGTCGGCGCGCGATATGTCAGCGGGCGCGCCGCCCGACGCATCGACCCTGACCGAGATGCCTGCAATTCCGGAGCCAAGGGGCACTTCCGGGCCTACTGTCGTACGTACGACACGTGAAGTACGTACGACAAGCGACAGGTGGATTGGATGCCCTCTGACACAACTGGACGGAACGCAGGCCAGTCGCCGAGGCTTGTCGAGCCTGGTGAGTTTTGGGATCCAGCGCTGCATCACGGGCGCTGCAAGCCGCCAGGACGAGCGCGAACCGTAGAGAGTCTCGCAACCCACGAGGTCTCCGCTGTTCTTGCACCGGACGGCACTCGCTACTGCGCGTTCTGCCTCCGGTGCCTCGCTGCCGCGGGGGAACGATCACGTCGGCACATCTGCGACGACTGCGTTCGTCTGCGCAAGACGCACATCCAGAGGATGCGCCGTCACCCGGAAGTGGCAGCCGACGCAGATGTCGCGCAAGACGTCCCTGAGGCTCGGATCCGCGTCATGGCGGACGGCCGACAGATCGTCGAGATTCCTGCCGAACTCCTCACCGAGATGTTCCGAGCGCACGACGGGGTCCAAGCCGCCATCAGCAGGGCGTCAGCCACCTTCCGACGTTCAGAGCGCGGCACGTGGCAGCACAATCTCTTGCTGAAGTCCAAGACGTTGCACGTCGCAATGGACGAGTTGAGAAGGGATCTGCGTGAGGACGCCCAGCGTCTGGCGAGAGACCGCGAGTCTGGGCCGGTGAGAGTCATCAGCCCAGGGCGAGGTGGAGTAGGACGGTGACCGAAACCGCGGTCGGGCCGAAAGTCAGCGAGCCGTGAGTGAGTGCCGCCGGGCGAGCGACCGATGGTCTCGGCAGCGGCTAGCGCGGCGCTCCGCAGTGAACCACAGATCCGTCGGGTGCAGCCTCGACGTAAGCGCGGCCCTCCGCGGCGAAGCGCTCTTCGTAGTTCAGTGCCTCCCGGGTCGCCCTGATGTCGGCGTCCCATCGGCGTCGGGTCTCGGCCTGCTGCTGCGGCGACTGCTCGTCGTACGGAGCCTCGGCTTGATCTGTCATGGCGGTGCTCCTGTCGAGGAGTCTGACGCCCGACTCGGGCTGCCAGTCAAGACACACGATACGGGCGCTGAGGATGCAGCGCCGTGTCTCGGGTCACGAGGTCAGGAACGACGTTTGACGATCTCGAAGACGGTTCTTCCGCCGACGGCCGCTGGCTGGCAGCAGCCGTCGGCGCACGTCGCGGGTGCTGATCGAGGGCTCGGCTCAAGGGCGCGCTGCGGACGGAGCCGGGCGGCGCGTGCGCCATTGGCGATGACGAGAACCTCGGCGACCTCATGAACCAGGACGACGCCCGCCAGGCCGAGGACGCCGAAGAGCGCGAGGGGGAAGAGCACGATGATGATCGCCAGGGCGAGTGCGATGTTTCCGGTCATGATGGCCCGTCCGCGGCGGGCGTGAGCGATAGCCGCGGGTATCTGCCGCAGGTCGTGTCCAGTGAACGCGATGTCAGCGGACTCGACCGCGGCAGCCGAGCCGGTGGCGCCCATGGCGATGCCGACCGTTGCTGAGGCGAGCGCAGGGGCGTCGTTGATGCCGTCGCCGATCATCGCCGTCGGGGCTTCTTCGCTCATGCGCCGGACCACGTCAGCCTTGTCGGCAGGCATCTGCTCGGCGAACACCTGGTCGATGTCAGCCTGCCGGGCGAGGGCGTTTGCTGTCGCTCGGTTGTCGCCGGTGAGCATCACGGCTGAGATACCGTCGCGGCGAAGGTCGCTGACGGCTGGTGCTGCGCTCGCTCTGAGGTCATCACGCACGCCGATGACGCCGACGACATGTTCGTCGCGCTCAACAACAACGACGCTCATCCCGTCGGCGGCCATCGCGGACGCAACCTCGGCGAGCGGTCCGGGGTTGATCCAACGGGTGTTGCCCAGGCGCACGTGGTTGCCCTCGACGATGCCGATCACGCCTTGCCCGGCGTGCTCCTCGACGTCTGCGGCTGTCGGCGCCTGGTCGACGGCGCTGACGACGGCTTGGGCCAGGGGGTGGGTGCTGGACTGCTCCAGGGATGCCGCCCACGCCAGCACTTGGTCTCGGCTGAAGCCATCGGCGGTCTCGACGCGGCTGACGCGCGGCTCGTTCGCGGTGAGGGTGCCGGTCTTGTCCAAGGCGACTTGTCGGATGGTGCCGAAGCGCTCGAACGCTTCACCGGACTTGATGATGACGCCGAGACGACTTGCCGAGCCGATTGCTGAGATCACCGTGACGGGTACGGCAATCGCCAGGGCGCAGGGCGATGCTGCGACGAGCACGATGAGCGCCCGCTCGATCCACACGTCCGGATCTCCGAAGAGCGATCCGATGATGGCGACGACGGCAGAGACGACGAGCACGGTTGGGACCAGCGGGCGCGCGATGGTGTCGGCGAGCCGCGCGCGTCGGCCCTTTCGTAGGTGCGCTTCGTGAACGAGCCGAACGATGGTGGTCAGTGAGTTGTCGGTGCCGTCCGCCGTCGCGCGCACTCGCAGCGAGCCAGACCCCAGAACAGAGCCTGCCAGTACGTCGTCGCCGGGGCCGCGGTCGACGGGGATCGACTCGCCTGTGATGGCGGAGGTGTCCAGGCTGGAACGACCGGACTCTACGAGCCCGTCGGTGGCGAGACGATCTCCGGCGCCCACCACGAGGACGTCGCCGATGTGCACGTCGGCAACGGCGACGTCATGGACGTGCCCATCGCGCAGCACTCTGGTCGTCTCGGGTACGAGGGACAGGAGCGCTGAGAGTCCGTGTTTGGCCCGATCCATCGCCCGGTCCTCCAGTGCTTCCGCGATGGAGAACAGGAACGCCAGGGCGGCAGCCTCGGCGATGTGCCCGAGGATGACAGCGCCGGTCGCGGCGATCGTCATGAGCAGGCCGACGCCAAGATGGCCGCGGGTCAGGTGGCGCAGGGTGTCGGGCACGAAGGTCAGGGCGCCCGAGGTGAGGGCTGCGACGTGGAGCGCCGCCGACAGGCTGTCGGCTCCGAGGATCCATGACGTCAGGTAGCCCAGGACGAGGAAGAGCCCGGAGGTCACGGGAAGCGCTAGACCTCGATCGGTCCACCAGGGCGGGAGGGGGACGACCTGGGTCGGGGCGTCGGTCGTCGCGGCTGTGTCGGGTCCGCAGCACTCCTTGCTCACGACTCCACCTCCGTAGCGGGTCCGCAGCACAGAGGTACGTCGCAGTGCTCATCGGTGCAGGGTTGGCCGTCATCGACGGCGAGCACGACCCGCAGCAGTTCCTGGATGGCGCGAGTCAGGTGCGCATCTGCGATCTCGTAGCGTGTTCTGCGGCCCTCCGGGGTAGCGACGACGAGTCCGCATCCTCGAAGGCAGGCGAGATGGTTCGATACGTTCGTTCGCGTCAACCCGAGGTCCTCGGCCAGGGTGGCTGGGAAGCCGGGGGCATCGAGCAACGCGATGAGGATGCGGGCTCGGTTGTCGTCGGTCATCGCGCGTCCCAGGCGGCTCATGGCCGCCAGGCGCGTCTGATAAGTCAGCACATGCTGACCATACAGTGACGACTGACATAACGGAACCGTGTCAGATGGGCGCCGTGTAGGACAGTGCCCAACCTTGAAGGGAGTTCACCAGCGACTGCCACAGCCCGGTCAGGAGCAGTACACCGACGATGATCATCATCGTTCCACCCAGGATCTGTATGAGCCGATGGTGACGCCGCACCCAGCCCACTGCGCGGAGCATGCGTTGGTAGGCGATCGCGGCCGCAATGAACGGGAGGCCCAGTCCAACGCAGTACATCGCGGTGAGGAACGCTCCGCGCCCGGCGTCGGCCTCGGAGGTCGACATCACCAGGACGGTCGCCAAGGTCGGCCCGAGGCACGGTGTCCAGCCCACCCCGAACATCGCACCCAGCAAGGGCGCACTGCCGACCCCCACTCGAGGCAGGTATCGCATGCGCCACTCTCGTTGGCCGAACCGCGCCAGGCCGATGAACCCAAGGCCCAGCATGATCGTCAGGAGTCCGAGGAAGATGTTGATGGCGCGCTGGTAGGCCAACAGGTGCATGCCGATGGCCCCGAAGAGCGCCCCATAGGAAACGAAGACGGCACTGAACCCGAAGACGAAAAGCGAAGCGCCCGTGGCGACCCGCGCTCGGTGATCGCGGAGATCGGCTCCGGTCAGCCCGCTGACGTAGGACAGGTAGCCCGGCAGTAGGGGCACGAGGCAAGGGGAGAAGAAGGACACGAGACCGGCGGCGACCGCGATCGCGGCGGCCAGGACCAGCGGCCCTTCGGCCACGATGGAAAGACTCGACTGCGTCACTGTCGACCCTCGGACTCGGCTCGCACGTCCTCGATGAGTGCGGTGAGGGTCGAGTAGGTCACCTTGTCGAGCACTCGGACCGCTACTCGTCCCTCTGTGTCGAGAATGTAGGTCGTGGGAACTGCAACCGCGGGGAGGGAATCGGCGAACGTGGTGAGCAAGGCGCCGGAGGAGTCACTGATGCTGGGATAGGGAACTTTCAAACGGCGAGTGAACGCCAGCGACGCCGTGGCCGACTCACGAACCGCGATACCGAGGAACTCCACCTCGCCATCGAGTTCACGCGCAATCTGACTCAGAGTCGGCGTCTCCTCCCGGCACGGCGGACACCAGGAACCCCAGACGTTGATCACGACGACCTTCCCGCGCCACTGCTCGACGTCCACGGGATCACCCTGGAGGTCCTCGCCGCGCAGGGCCAGGGCCTTTCCGCGCTCGGAAACTTCGAGGCGACTGATGCCGACCGGCGCACCCTCTCCTTCCGATCCGGGGCCCTGTGGCGGAGACGCCAGCCCGCACCCCGTGACGAGGCACGCGAATGCAAGCGCCGCGATGACCCTCGTGGTCCTCACCGGGGGACCCCTGTGCTCGTTCGCGCATCGAGCCCCTTGCGTGCCGTGCTGATCAAGGCTGGATGACGGCCCTTTCGTAGGTAACTGCGGGCCCGGTCGACCGCCGCTGCGTCCACGGTCTCCAGAAAGCCGCCGGTCGGCATCAGTGCCCCCGGACCCGCGTCGGGATGCTCCGCGACGTGTCGCCGTACTTCCGAGACAGTGGGTCTCACGAACCCGTTCGACTTCCCCAGACCGGCAGTGGCATTGAGTTCGGCTCGCGCGGTGCGGCGGAAGGCGGCGATGCGCGGGACTTCCTCCGCTCGGCGCGGCTCGACGCTGTCGGTGGCGGACAGCGCGGCGCTGAGGTGGAGCGTCGTCTCGCGGATGTAGGCCATATCGGCTTGACTGAAAAGTTCTGAGTAGGAACCGGCGCCAGAACAAGCGCCGACGCTGAGCAGAGCGAATGTGGACAGGACTGTGGAGCGAAGGTGCATCGGATGGTCGTTTCGATCGGAAGCGTGAGAGATGGTGCGGGCGCCCGGAGTGGGCGTCGCGGAGTCTCAGCAACGACGTACGACTAGCCGGTGCAGCGGTTCCGTGGCGAATCGGTTGGCGTCAGTGGTGAACAGCGGTCGAAGTCGCCAACGTCTTTGCACCACTTCCCGACCCCCGGGCCGGGGGCGCCGAATCAGCGAGAACAACATGCCTGCGCAGATCAGGAGAGGCCCGCATACGCCGACAGCATCACCAAGACTGTCACTGGCCGCCGTCATCGCTTGGTCTGACGGCTCAGACGGTGCCTCTGCGGTTTGGCTCGTCGCCGAACCCTCGAAGAGCCCGACGAAATCGCTGTGGTCCGTCGGCGAGGAGACCACTGCTAACACGATCAGGATGAAGGTGGCGACGGCGCTCGCGCGGACGCGGAACGCGGCCTTCGCATCCTTCATGCGCGTGACTCCTCGCGATCGACGAACTACTACACGACGTAGTATGACCGGTCGTGAACCAGCCGTCTACGGCGCGACGAACCGAACAGGCCACACCTCGGGCGGGAACTATTCACGGAGTCGGCGCGTCAGTCAGGGCATCGACCTCAATCAACCCAGCGGAAGAGACCATGAGCGAGACCCGCACTAGGCCCACGATCAAACCCGCACTCTTCATCTCGGCCCTCGTCGTGGCCCTCTTCGCGTCATTCGTCATCTACGACGCCACACGCGGCGACGACAAGCCCGATGGCCGATCGCAGTCGGTCGCCATCCAAAACGACACCCACGTTCTGGACCAAGGCCCCGATGGCAGCCCCACCCTCGTGGAGTTCCTGGACTTCGAATGCGAAGCCTGCGGCGCCTTCTACCCCCTCGTGGAGCAGATGCGCGAGCGCTACGACGGCGAGGTCACGTTCGCCGTGCGCTACTTCCCTCTCGACGGACACCGCAACTCCCGCAACGCCGCCTACGCCGTCGAGTCCGCGGCCCGTCAAGGCAAGATCGAGCAGATGTACTCGATGATGTTCCGCACCCAGAGCCAGTGGGGCGACCAGGATGTCGACCACGCCGACACCTTCCGCGGGTTCGCTCAGGACATCGGACTCAACATGAACCGCTACGACCGCGACGTCGCCAGCGACTCTGTCAAGCAGCGCGTCGAGCGCGACTACCAGGACGGTCTCTCCCTCGGAGTGACAGGAACCCCGTCCTTCTTCCTGGACAACGAGCGGCTCGAACCCCAGTCAGTAGAAGACTTCTACGGCAGCATCGACGATGCATTGGCTCAATGACTCACGTGTCCACGCGGGATTGCCAGGACGGGTGAGGTGATCGAGGGAGTACCAGGCTCTCTAGTGGCCGAGCCAGAGTCGCGGTCGGCTCACTAGTGCGCGCGCCCGCTGAAGTTGCGGCAACCCTCCCGCTTGACCATCGAGTGGCACTACTTCTCGGAGGCCCCGCGGGACCCGATCGCCCGCGCGAGCATCCGTTCCCCAGCACGTACCGAACGAGCGTCGCCCTCGTCGCACAGATCTGCGGCTGCGATCAGCGGGGGGACGCCCGCGCCTGCTCTCAGGTCCACGCCGGCGGGCAGACACCGTAACGCGACGTTCGGACGCGACGACCTAAGCAGGCCATGCCCTCGAACGAGGTCATCCAGGTCGCCGCTAGCGCACCACAAGAGGCGCGACCCACCGACTACTTCAAGGTCGGCAGCGACAAACTCATCGAGCACTGCCTCGTGAACGCGGTCATCGCTCAAGAGAACCGCAAGGTTCGCAGGGTGAATCCTGTAGCGCTTGAGAGAGTCCGCTCGGCGAGCAAGACGCGCCCGCCACACGTCTGTCGACGATTCATCGCGGAGTCGAACCCGAACGCGTGACCGTTCAGAACTCGACATCCACGGGCTGGTGGAGCCTGCTGCCTCTTGGGCGGCCGCCCAGGCCACCCGTGCCGAGAACGGCCGGTGCGTAGCGGGTCGAGGTCGCTCGACAAGCAGGGCCAGACTCTGCTCGTCAATGAGCCAGTCCCGTCCAAGGCGCATCGCTTCGAGATGTCCCGACCGGATGAGCGCGCGCACGCGAGCGGGCGTGACCGCTAGGCGCTGAGCGGCGTCCGCGGTCGTGTGCATACACTCATAATACGTTCAGTGACCGTGAGAGCCCTCCAGTGGCAGTGCTGATACGGGATCCGAGCGCCCGTATGCGAGTGGGCGTGGGCCGAAAGACCGGGGAGTCGCCCCCATTCGGCGCGTTCCCAAACCATGACCCGCAAGGATGTGCAGGATTGGGGCAGCCCGCTCGATTGGCCGGGTCAGACCGCGAGCGCGACACGCGGAGCCCGTCCATGAAACCTGCGGTGAGGAACCCATGACTGACCAGCCGAGTAAGCGGCCACTTCTCCCTGCCTTCCCAGCCCTCACTGTCGCGCTGACTGACTTGCAACTGGATCTACGGAACTCGCGCTTCAGTCGTGACGCCCACGACCAGGCCGATGCCCTGGAACTCATGCTCACGATCGCGGGCGAGCAGTGCATGGAACTGCTCCGCGACATCTCTCGGGCGGGACGACTGAACAGTGCCGACCCGCTCATCGTGTTGCAAGACGACAGCGGATTCGTCGTGCTCGAAGGGAACCGACGCACGACGGTGCTGAAGTTGTGGACCGACCCCGGTTCCGTACGCGACTCGACGCTGGCCAGGCGGTTCCGAAGTCGAGTCGAACGGCTCGCTCAAGAGAGCAACTTCAGTCCGCCTACTCATGTCCAGGTAGTCGTGGCGCCCTCGGAGGAGGAAGCCGAACCATGGATCGACCTGAAGCATTCAAGCGGCAACGGAGGCGTCGGCACCGTGCCATGGGGAGCCGCCATGAAGGATCGCAGGCTCGCTCGGTCGGATCCATCGAAGACCACACGCGCCGCTGCCTTCGTCGGGTTGGTCTCAGATCAACTCGGGCACGTGCCGGACCTCCAGGCAGATCTCGAAGTGGTTCGAGATAAGCGCTACACGATGATCAAGCGCTTCGTTGACCGTTCGATCGTGCGGGAACTGTTGGGTCTTGAGTTCGCCGACGGAAGGATGACGTTTCTGCATGGCGCCGAAGCCACGGCCCCAATCCTGCGGCGGGTGATCAGCGACTTCGCGCAGGACAAGGCGCCTTCCGGCAAGACTTGGGCGCGCGAACTCGACACCGTGAGTGACTTCGAGGCCTATCTCTACACCTACCGGCATCTTCTCCCGGTCCCGCCGACGAGCCAAGGAGAGCCCGAACAGGACGGTGGTCAGCCTGCGCCAGACCCCGCCCCCGACGGAGTCGATGGCCCCGCCGACGGCGAAGCCACCTCATCGTCAGGACCAGGTCGACCCGGTCGACCTGGCGTTGGCGGCCCGGCAGAGTCTCAGAGCGAGGACGACGAAGGGCGGCGCCCGCGTCCGACCCCTGCGGACGATCGGATCTTCCGCGGACTAAACCTTGACCAGTTCCCGCCGCGTGTTCAAGAGATCACGCGTCAAGTGTCGCTGTTGGACGTGTCGAGTCGCTATGAGGTCGTCGCTATCACTCTCCGCGTGGTCCTCGAACTGACGACCCACCATTTCCTGAAGAAGACCGGAGTCGTGGAACCTCCGAGGTATCTCGACAAGTTGCTTCGCCAGGCGATCAAGACGTTGGAACCACAGGCTGCCAGCGAACTGCGGGAAGCAGAGGTCACGTCGGAACTGAGCAAGGCTTACCACGCAACGACCAACAACGAGATCCGACTCCTGCAGTACGCGCTGCACGATCAGAGTGCCAGCCGGACCGCAAGTGAAAGCATCGCCATCGCCCGCCGATACCAACCTCTGCTGGTGGCCATGAACGACTGGTTGAGGGAGGATGATGCTTGATGAGGTACCTCTCGGCGCTCCGATACCCCGGAGGGAAAGCGCGTCTCGCGCCCTACCTCCGGCGACTCGTAGAGGTGCAGGAGCCTCGCCCGCGGCAGTACGCCGAACCCTTCGCTGGCGGAGGGGGCGCAGCCCTGCGGCTCCTGAAGGATGATGTAGTCGACATCATCCATCTCAACGACCTGAACCCTGGCATCGCCGCGTTCTGGCGTGCTTCGTTGGACCAGCCAGAAGCCTTCTGCCGGATGATCGAGACCATCGACGTCAGCGTCAGTCAGTGGCGCGAGCAGCGTGCGATCTACGAGAACCCGGCCGGGCGCGACGACCTCGCACTTGGCTTCGCCACCTTCTTCCTCAACCGCACCAACCGCTCTGGCATCCTCGACGCTCGTCCCATCGGCGGCTTCGACCAGAGCGGAACCTGGAAAATCGATGCCCGGTTCAACCGCGCGGGCTTGGTCCAGCGCATCAACGCGGTCGCGGACATGCGCCACCGCATCTACGTCACCGAACTCGAAGGCATCGAGTTCCTGCGCAGGTTCTCCGAGTCCGCCCAGGACGTATTCGTGTATGCCGACCCGCCATACCTTGTTCAGGGCGAAGGTCTGTACCTGCACGCCTTCGACGCCGACGACCACGTCGCCCTCGCAAACCTGCTTACTGAAGCGAACTTCCCGTGGCTTCTCACCTACGACGACGACCCTCGCATCACGGAGCGTCTCTACGGGGACGGTCGATGCGCCACGTTCGACATCGCGCACACGGCGCACAAGCAGCACATCGGCAAGGAGGCCGTGATTTTCTCTCCGGACCTCACGATCCCTGACATGGCCATCACTCGAACGACGGACGCGGCATGGGTGGCGTCGCGGGAAGACAATTCAGCGCCCCCGCGGTCTGCGATTGGTGCTGGCCGCCGAGCGTAGGTCCAGGCATCGGCGTCCGCTACTCGCCCGCCCGATCATCCGTCTCATCGCCGTAGGCGCGGGCAGCAGCATCCCAGGGGCCGGACTCCCAGGCTCTAAGCAAAATCGGGTTCGGGTTGACCGGTCGATCGCGGAAGGCCGCGCTGAGGGAGAACGTGGACCGGCGATCATCTGGTTCTGCCTCGATTGTCTCTAGGACCGCACTTCCTGGGCTTGTCGCTGCAAGCGCCACCCAGGTCTCGACCTCGCCTGCGGACGCGATGCTGATGGGTAGATCCGGACGAGTCCGATCGAGCACTGGTGCGTGGAAGCCGCTGTTCAGAAGATGGAAGTCCTCCATGGTGACGACCAAGCCGACCCGAGGACGGTCTGTGGGAATCTCATCGAAGAGGGGATCGCCCGCTTCGATCAGCGCGTCGTCACGCTCAAGTTGACGGATCGCCTTACCGATGCGGCTGCGCACGGTTTCCGCCCACTCAGGCTTCCCCGCGCGCACCACCTCTGTCGGGCGGGTCGACTTCACTTCGACGAGCACCACTACTTCGGGCAGGACCACAACGAAGTCGATCGGCTCTGTGCCGTCTGTGCCCTGCCCCCAGCGGAACACCTGCGCATCGGGGATGAGGCTCAACTGATCGCCGATATACGGCTCGAACAGGTAGCCCAGGTCTCGGGAGAAGGCTGTCCCGTGCCTTTCCACGCCTGCGTGGTAGATCCCCAGCGGGCTCAGGCGCCATACGAGCAGGTGGGCGCTCGGAATGATCCACTGGTCGGTGAGGCCTGAGATGACAGGACGGCTCACGAGCGGGTTGTGCTCGTACCGACGCCACGGCGACGAGACGACCGGACCGTTGGACTTCTTGAACTCGTCGGCAGAGATCACGTAGTTGTCGATCATCGCTTGGCGCACGCTGTCGCGATCGGCGAACTCCCACAGTCGATCGAAAGCCGGAGAGTCGAGCCAGGTTGGGTCGAACACGCCCCCGTTGGGTGCGACGGAGATATGTAGAAGTTGGCCTGCCGCCACAAATGTCTGGAGGTCGCATCCGAAGAGGTCCGCGTCCCAACCAGGTTGGATGACCTCTGTGTCGCGGGCAGCGGTGGTGTGAGACAGAAGGGCGACCGACCGGCTCATCTCCTGGTGGAGCGGCAGTTGGAACGGGAACTGCTCGGCGGCCAGACGCAGGAATAGTCCTGGTATGTCGTCGGCGTCACCCACGAATTGTGGGTCGTCGAGCGCGTTGAACGCGTTCGTGCACTCGATGACGGAACGTTCATCGGCCACGTTGCGGAATTCGTTCCCCGCAGCGAGGCTGACCCGCGAAATCTCGGCCAGCGACCAGGGAGTTCCGAACCCGGTCCGGCCGGGCTGACTCCACTGTTCTGGATCGAGCCGCGCCGACCCGACCCGAGCGAGCAGCGGAACCAAGGTAGATGGTGTGTATCGCCTCACGATCGAGACGAAGTCTGCGTCCTCCATAGCAACCGCCTGGGGTAGCGAGAGCCGAGCGAAGAACCCTCTGACAACGACTTCGAGCCTACCTCGGCTCAGGTGGAGGGGAAGAGATCCGCGACGCTGATATCGAGGGCCTGGGCGAGCATCGGGAGATGACTCGCGCCGAGGTCCTGTTGGCCACGTTCAAGCCTCGACAGCGTGGAGTGGTGCACTCCAACGGCCTCGGCGACTGACGCCAGGCTCAGGCCAAGTTCAGTGCGACGCGCGGCAACGCGGTGGCCCAGTTCCGCGAGCGTCGCCTGGCCGCCTTCGGACCTGCCCGAGGGTTGGGTACCGGGCATCGTCTCACTCCTTGATCGGGCAGGTTTGGGAGTTCAAACCCTCCCGCAACTTGTGCGGGCCTACTTCGATCTGAGTCTGGCGTTGCAGTGCAATCAATTACCGCAGGGAGTGGGTCGAAATAGGTGGACCCCTCTGGTACCCCCTACGGGATTCGAACCCGCGCTACCGCCTTGAAAGGGCGGCGTCCTGGGCCGCTAGACGAAGGGGGCGCGGCGGACCCAGCATACGGGTGGCGGGCCCCGTCGGCCTGCACGCCCGGGTCCCCACCGGCCCTCGGGCAGGATGGGGGCGTGGTGGAGATGAGCGAGGACCGGTTCGCCGAGCTGGTCGAGGCCGCGTTCGCGCAGGTGCCGCAGGAGCTGACCGCGCTGCTCGACAACGTCGTGCTGTTCGTCGAGGACGACGCGCCGGCCGACGACCCCGACCTGCTCGGTCTCTACGACGGGGTGGCCCTCACCGAGCGCGACACCGCCTACGGCGGCGTCCTGCCCGACCGCATCATGATCTTCCGCCGACCGACCCTGGCGATCTGCGAGACGGAGGCCGAGGTCGTCGAGGAGGTCGGCATCACCGTGGTGCACGAGATCGCCCACCACTTCGGCATCGACGACGAGCGCCTGCACGAGCTCGGCTATGCGTAGCGAGGTGCGCCGTGCAGGCGAGCGGTACGTGACCGAGGGCGACGGCGTCCGGACCCTGCACTCGTTCTCCTACGGCGTCCACTACGACCCCGCCAACACGGGCTTCGGCGCCGTCGTGGCGGTCAACGAGGAGGTCGTCGCCCCGGGTCGCGGGTACGCCGAGCACCGCCACAGCGACGTCGAGATCGTCACCTGGGTGCTCGACGGCGAGCTCGCCCACCGCGACACGACCGGGACCCACGGCACCGTGAGACCCGGCACGGCCCAGCGCCTGAGCGCGGGCGACGGCGCGCGGCACGAGGAGCTGAACGCCTCCGGCGTCGAGCCGCTGCGGTTCGTGCAGACGATGCTGCGCTCGCGGCACGCGTCGGCGCCGGAGTACGCGTCGCGCGACGTGCCGACGGGGCCTGGCCTGCACCCCGGAGTCACGCTGCACGCCGACGCGGAGCTGCTCGTCGCCCGCCCGAGCGTCGACGCGCCCGTGACCGTCCCCGCCTCGCCCGCGCTCCTCGTGCACGTGACGCGTGGCGCGGTCGAGGTGTCGGGCGAGCTGCTCGGTCCCGGCGACGCGCTCCGGGCCGACGAGGTCGAGGGCGACGTCGTGCTGGCGGGTGATGGCGAGGCGCTCGTGTGGCGGCTCGGCGCTGCGACCTGACGCCTGTGGCGTGAGAGCTGGGCCGTGAGAGCTGGGCCGTGAGAGGTGGGCCACAGTAGTTGACGTTTGCAACCTCCGGGTGGCGTCTGGAAAAAGGTCGCACTTAGGCTGAGGTCATGGCTGACGTCATGAAGGGGTGGACCGAGCACCAGCGCGCCGTCGACCGGCTGCTCGCCTCCTACGCGGCGATCCCGGCCGGATCGCCGGTACGACTGGCGAAGCGGACGAGCAACCTGTTCCGGCCGCGTGCCGCGACCGACGCGCCGGGGCTCGACGTCAGCGGGCTCGACGGCGTCGTCGCCCTCGACGTCGACGCGCGCACGGCGGACGTGCAGGGGATGTGCACCTACGAGGACCTCGTCGACGCGACCCTGCCGCACGGGCTCATCCCGTACGTCGTGCCGCAGCTGCGCACGATCACGCTCGGCGGCGCCGTCACCGGTCTCGGCATCGAGTCGACGTCGTTCCGCAACGGGCTGCCGCACGAGTCGGTGCTGGAGATGGACGTGCTCACCGGGTCCGGCGAGGTGGTCACCTGCCGCCCCGGCGACGACCTCTTCGACGCCTTCCCGAACTCCTACGGCAGCCTCGGCTACGCCACCCGCCTGCGCATCCGCCTCGAGGCCGTCCCGCCCTACGTCGCGCTGCGCCACGTCCGCTTCGACGATGCCAAGCAGGCGGCCCAGGCCCTCGCCGACGTGACCGAGACCCAGCAGTGGCACGGCGAGCCGGTGCACGGTCTCGACGCCACCGCGTTCACGCCCACCGAGGTGTACGTGACGCTCGCGCGGTTCACCGACGAGCCGGGCCCGACGTCGGACTACGCGGGCCAGGACATCTACTACCGCTCGCTGCAGCGTCGCGAGACCGACCGGCTGACCATGTACGACTACCTGTGGCGCTGGGACACCGACTGGTTCTGGTGCTCGGCCGCGTTCGGTGCCCAGCAGCCCCTCGTGCGTCGGCTCTGGCCGCGACGCTGGCGTCGCTCCGACGTCTACCACCGCCTGGTCTCCCTCGACACCCGCGTCGGGCTGAGCAGGCTGCTCGACCGGGTCAAGAAGGTCCCCGGTCGCGAGCGCGTCATCCAGGACGTCGAGGTCCCCGTCGACGCCGTCCCGGCCTTCCTCGAGTGGTTCGACGCCGAGGTGGGCATGCGGCCGGTGTGGCTGTGCCCGCTGCGCACCACCCGGGCCTGGGCCGGCTACCCGCTCGCGCCCGGCGAGACCTACGTGAACCTCGGCTTCTGGGGCACGGTCGTCGTGCCGGCCGGGACGCCCGAGGGTGCCGTGAACCGACGCATCGAGGAGCACGTGCACACCCTCGGCGGCCACAAGTCCCTCTACTCCGAGGCCTTCTACGACGAGGACACCTTCGCCCGGCTCTACGGCACCGCCGCGCTCGACGCGGTGCGCGCCGTCCACGACCCCGAGGGGCGCCTCAGCTCCCTGTACGAGAAAGCGGTGAGGAACTCATGAGCAGCATCCGCGAGAGCGAGACGTTGACGATCGCCGAGGCCGTGTCGCGCCTGATGCGCGACGGCATGCCGTTCCGGCTCGAGGCGTACGACGGCAGCAGCGCCGGGCCGGTGGACGCGCCCTTCACGGCGCGACTGGTCAACGAGCGCGGCCTGGCCTACCTGATGACCGCCCCCGGCGACCTCGGCTTCGCCCGGGCGTTCGTCTCCGGCGACCTCGAGCTCGACGGCGTCTCGCTCGCCGACCCCTACGAGATGATGGCGCTCGTGCAGAGCCGCCTGCGCCTGCGCGTGCCCGGCCCGGCCGAGCTGCTGCAGATCGTGCGCAGCCTCGGCCTCTCGAACCTGAAGCCGCCGCCCCCGCCGCCGGAGGAGCACCAGCCCCGCTGGCGTCGCATGGTCGAGGGACTGCGTCACAGCAAGGCCCGTGACGCCGAGGCGATCCACCACCACTACGACGTCTCCAACCGCTTCTACGAGGTCGTCCTCGGCCCGTCGATGGCCTACACCTGCGCCGTCTTCCCCGACGAGGACGCCACCCTCGAGCAGGCGCAGTTCGAGAAGTTCGACCTCGTGTGCCGCAAGCTCGGGCTCAAGCCCGGCGACCGGCTGCTCGACGTCGGCTGCGGCTGGGGCGGCATGGTCCGCCACGCCGCCCAGCACTACGGCGTGCAGGCGCTCGGTGTGACGCTGAGCCGTCAGCAGGCGGAGTGGGCGCAGCAGGCGATCAAGGACGAGGGCCTCGACCACCTCGCCGAGGTCCGCTTCGGCGACTACCGCGACGTCGAGGAGGAGGGCTTCGACGCCGTCTCCTCGATCGGCCTGCTCGAGCACATCGGCGTCCGCAACTACCCCGACTACTTCACGTTCCTGCAAGGCAAGCTGCGCGTCGGCGGTCGGATGCTCAACCACTGCATCACGCGTCGCGACGGGTCGCTGTCGACCAAGGCGGGGGCCTTCATCGACCGCTACGTCTTCCCCGACGGCGAGCTGGCGCCCGTCGGCACCATCGTGACCGCCATGCACGACCACGGGCTCGAGGTCCGCCACGTGGAGGACCTGCGCGAGCACTACGCGCTCACGCTGCGCGACTGGTGCCGCAACCTCGAGCAGGGCTGGGACGACGCGCTGGGTGAGGTCAGCCTCGGCGTCGCCAAGGTCTGGGGCCTGTACATGGCCGGCTCGCGGCTCGCGTTCGAGCGCAACGAGATCGGCCTGCACCAGGTGCTCGGCGTCAAGGTCGGCGACGACGGAGACGCGCAGATGCCGCTGCGTCCGACCTGGGGCAGCTGAGGCTCAGGCGAGGTCGACCACGACGGGGGCGTGGTCGCTCGCGCCCTTGCCCTTGCGCTCCTCGCGGTCGATGAACGCCCCGTCGACGCGGGCCGCGAGGGCGGGGGAGGCGAGCACGAAGTCGATGCGCAGACCGCGCTTCTTCGGGAACGCCAGCTGCTGGTAGTCCCAGTACGTGTACGTGCCGGGCCCGGGGGCGTAGGGGCGGACGACGTCGCTGAAGCCGGTGTCGACCACGGCACGGAACGCGGCACGCTCGGGCTCGGACACGTGGGTCTTGCCCTCGAAGACCGCCATGTCCCACACGTCGTCGTCCTGCGGGGCGATGTTCCAGTCGCCGGTGAGCGCGATCTGCGCGTCGGGGTCGGCCGCGAGCCACCCCTCGGCGTCGGCACGGAGTCGGGCCAGCCACTCGAGCTTGTAGGCGTAGTGCTCGTGCTCGAGGTCGCGGCCGTTCGGCACGTACAGGCTCCACACGCGCACGCCGCCGCACGTCGCGCCGACCGCGCGGGGTTCGAGCACCGGCGGGTCGCCGAACGTCGGCTGGTCGGCGAACGACGTCGTGACGTCGTCGAGCCCGACCCGCGACAGCAGGGCCACCCCGTTCCACTGGTTGAGGCCGACGTGGACGTACTCGTAGCCCATCGACGACAGCTCGAGCGCCGGGAACTGGTCCTCGCGGCACTTCGTCTCCTGGATGGCGAGCACGTCGACGTCGTGCCGTTCCAGGAAGGCCGTCACCCGGTCGACGCGGCTACGGATCGAGTTCACGTTCCAGGTCGCGATACGCACCCCCCGAACCTACCTCCCCGCGTCTTGGACACTTCCGGGGCACTCCACCGGCTCGGGGACACCCGGAAGTGTCCGAAACGGGGGGACTACGCGTCGTCGAGGTCGTTGCGCTCGAGGCGGGAGGTGTCGGCGATGCCGGTGCGGAAGGCGGCGCGCGCGACCATGTGGGCCGACACCGGCGCCGTGACGAGCTGGAACAGCGCGACGAGGGCGATGATCGTCAGGGCACCGGGGTCGCGGACGCGCAGCGCCAGGCCCGCGAGCACCAGAAGGAGACCGAGCGTCTGCGGCTTCGTGGCCGCGTGCATGCGGGTCAGCACGTCCGGGAACCGCACCAGGCCGATCGCGGCCACCAGCGCCAGCGCGCTGCCCAGCAGCAGCAGCGCCCCCGACGCGACGTCGACGAGCAGGTCGGTCGTCATGCGTCCTCTTGGGGGGCGTCGATGTCGCGGGCGGCGAAGCGGGCGATGCTCACCGAGCCCAGGAACCCGACCAGGGCCAGCGCGAGCAGCACGGGCGCCGTGTCGACGTGGCCGGCGATCGCCGCCTCGACGCCGACCGCGGACAGGCAGGCCGCGACGAAGACGTCGGCCGCGACCGTGCGGTCGAGCATCGTCGGCCCGCGGACGATCCGGACCAGGCAGAGGACGCCCGTGACGGCGAGCATCGACGCGCACGCGACGGCGACGGGGATCATCGGGACACCTCCTGCGCGTGGCGACGGTACGCGTCGCGCTCGTCCTTCGGCGCCATCGCCTCGACGACGCGTCGCTCCTGCTCGTGGACGCTCGCGACCGCCCGGTCCAGGTGCTCGGGGGAGCGGGCGTCGAGCACGTGCAGGTACAGCGCGGGCTGCTCGGGGTCGAGCTCGACCAGCAGCGACCCGGGCACCAGCGACACCAGCTCGGCCGTCACCGTGACCAGCAGCTCGTTGCGCGTCTCCAGCGGCACCCGCACGACGGCGCTCGGCGGCGGCGCGGCCGGGCGCACGGCCAGCCACGACACCTGCACCGACGCGCGCACGAGGTCGACGACGAAGCGCAGCAGCATCGTCAGGGTCGGCCAGGGGCGCAGCGTCCAGCGCCACGGGGCCTGCGGGAACGGGAACAGCATCAGCACGAGCACCGACGTGAGCACGCCGCCCACGACCAACGTCGGCGTGATCGCGCCCCACAGCAGCAGCCAGATCGCGGTCAGACCGACGACGATCCGCCAGCGCGGCATCATCGGTCGCCGCCCAGGACGGCCTGCACGTACGGCGTGCGCTGCAGCAGCTCGTCGGCCGCGGCGTCGGTGACGCGGAACAGCGGACCGGCGAAGACGGTGAGCGCGACCGAGGCGACCACGAGGCCGAGGGTCGGCAGACCCATGCCGAGCGGCAGCCGCTGCTCCTCGGCGACGCGGGCCCACGACGACGTCTGCTGCGTGCGGGTGGACACGTCGCCACCGCCGTGCAGGGCGCCGTGCGACCAGACGTCGGAGCCGTCGTCGACCACCGACTGCGCGAGGTCGTCGTCGACCGGCTGCCAGAAGGCGCGGTTCCAGACCTTCGCGACGGCGTACAGCGTCAGGAGGCTCACCGCGACGCTGGCCACGACGGCCGTGACGGCCAGCCAGTCGCCAGCCTCGATGCCCGCCCGGCCGAGCGCGACCTTGCCGAGGAAGCCGGAGAACGGCGGGATGCCGGCCAGGTTCATCGCCGGCACGAAGAAGGCGACGGCGAGGATCGGCGCCGACCGGGCCAGACCACCGAGCCGGTCGAGGTTCGTCGTGCCCGTGCGGTACTCCACGAGCCCGGCCAGCAGGAACAGCGCCGTCTGCACGGTGATGTGGTGCGCGATGTAGTAGACCGCGCCCGACAGCGCGAGCTCCGACCCCAGGGCCACCCCGAGCAGCATGTAGCCGATGTGGCTCACCAGGGTGAAGGACAGGATGCGCTTGATGTCGGTCTGTGCGACCGCGCCGAGGATGCCGACGACCATCGTGAGGATCGCCATGGTGAGCAGCAGCGGGCGGAGGGAGTCGTCGGGGAACAGCAACGTCTGGGTACGGACGATCGCGTACACGCCGACCTTGGTGAGCAGGCCGGCGAAGACGGCGGTGACCGGTGCCGGCGCGGTCGGGTAGGAGTCGGGCAGCCAGGCCGACAACGGGAACACGGCCGCCTTGATGCAGAACACGGTGAGCAGCAGGAGCTGCAGCAGGTGCGCGACCGCGGGGTCGAGGTCGCCGAGCCTCTGCGACAGCTGCGCGAAGTTCACGGTGCCGACGGCGGCGTAGATGCAGGCGATCGCGATGAGGAAGATGATCGACGACAGCAGGCTGACCACGATGTAGACCGTGCCGGCGCGGATCCGCGCCTCCGTGCCGCCGAGCGTGATGAGCACGTAGCTGGCCGCGAGCAGCACCTCGAACCCGACGAACAGGTTGAACAGGTCGGCCGACAGGAACGCGTTGGACACCCCGGCGCTCAGCACGAGGTACGTCGGGTGGAACACCGACAGCGGCGTGTCGCGGCCGTACTCGACGATGCCCTGCCCGAAGGAGTAGAGCAGCACGGCGAGGGTCACCACGGACGAGACGAGCAGCATCAGCGCTGACAGTCGGTCGGCGACGAGGGTGATGCCGATCTCGGGTCCCCAGCCGGCGACGGTCAGGGCCTGCGGGCCCTGCGTGTCGGCCCGGTACAGCAGCACCGACGCGGTGGCGACCACGGCCGTCAGGACGGCGACGCTGACGATGCGCTGGGCGCGCGCGGACCGGCCGAGCACGAGGCACAGCCCCGCGCCGAGCAGCGGGAGGAGCACGGGCAGGACGACGAGCTGGGTCATGCGTCGGCACCTTCCTCGTCGGGGACGTCGGTCTCGGGCTCGTCGAAGGAGCTCGACGTCTCGTCGGCCTCGGCGCGCCGGCGGATGAGGTCGTCCTCGACGTCGTCCTTCACGTCGTCGTTGCCCGAGAGCTGCCACGACCGGTAGGCCAGGGCCAGCCCGAACGCGCTCACGCCGAGGGTGATGACGATCGCCGTGAGGGCCATGGCCTGGGGGAGCGGGTCGGTGATGCCGCCGCGGCCGACGATGGGCGGTGCGCCGCTGGGGCCCGACGCCACGAGGAACAGCAGGTTGACGCCGTTGCCGACCATGACGAAGCCGACCAGGATCCGGCTGAGGCTGCGCTCGAGCATGAGCGTGGTGCCGCAGCCGACGAGGACGACGATGGCGAGCACCAGGGCGAGGTCGACGGTCATGCGGGCGCCCCTCCCCGGGAGGGAGTGCTGGTGCACTCCTCGGACAGGCCGGAGTCGGTGTGCCCCTGCTCGCCGTGGCGGTCGATCCCGCCGCCCAGGCTGCGCAGGACGTCGAGCGCCAGGCCGACGACCACGAGGTAGACGCCGACGTCGAACGCGACCGACGTGACCACGTGCACGTCGCCGAGCAGCGGCACCGGGATGTCGAACACGCCGCTCTGGAAGGTGTTGGCGCCGACGAGCACCGGCACGATCCCCGACAGCGCCGCGACGGCCAGGCCCGACCCCAGCACCACGCCGGCGTCGACGGGCGCCGCGGCGTCGAGCTCGCGCCGACCGCCGGCGAGGTAGCGCACCGCGAGCGCGAGGCCCGCGACCAGCCCGCCGGCGAAGCCGCCGCCGGGCGTGTAGTGGCCCGTGAACATCAGGTAGACCGAGAAGATCATCAGCACCGGGAACACGGCGCGGGCCACCACCTCGAACACGACGGAGCGGCGCACGTCCTCCAGGGCCACGGCGCCGGGCAGCCAGCCCTGGCGCTCGTCGCTCGGTCCGGGCCGGGCGCGACGCGTCTCGCGGTGGGACTGCGCGCGGTCGGTGATGAGGAAGATGAGGCTCGCGATGCCGGTGGCGGCCACGACGAGCACGGCCAGCTCGCCGAAGGTGTCCCACACGCGGATGTCGACGAGGGTGATGTTGACGATGTTCTCGCCGCCCCCGAACTCGTAGGCCGGCCCCTCGAAGGCACGACCGATGGGCGACGCCGTCCGGGCGTTGGCGGCGACGACCGCGTAGGCGCCGACGGCGATCCCCGCGGTCGCGCCGATCGCGATGCGCACGCGTCGGGTGACGGTGAAGGGACGGTCGGAGAAGAACGGGGTGAAGCGACGCAGCACGAGCACGAACGTCACGAGCGCGAAGGTCTCGACGAGCACCTGGGTGAGCGCGAGGTCAGGGGCGCCGTGCAGCACGAACAGCAGGGCGGTGCCGTAGCCGGTCACGCCGAGCAGGAGCACGGCTCGCAGCCGGCGGCGCGAGCGCACGGTCAGGAGGGCGGCGGCGCACACGAGCGCCACGGTCGCGACCCGCAGGGCGTCGTCGGGGCCGAAGGTGCTGCCGTCGCCGACGGAGACGTCGGGCGTGCCCCACGCTCGCACGGCGGCCGTGCCGGGGACGACCACGAGCACCACGAGCACGATGCCCAGGTAGAAGGGGAGCGAGCCGCGCTGCGTGAAGCCGGTGACCTCGATGCTCGCGCGGTCGACCCCCCGCACGATCCAGTGGTAGCTGCGCTCGGCGTCGGGCAGGTGCAGCCGCTCGACGAGGGTCGTCTGCAGACGCGCGACGGGTCGGCGCAGCAGCCAGAGGGCGAGACCGCCGACCACCACCACGACCGACAGCCAGAGGGCGGGGGTGAACCCGTGCCAGAGGGTCAGGACGGGCGCGTGCGCGCCCTCGGCGAACACGTCGCTGTAGGACTCGAGGCGCGGGGTGAGCACACCGCCCGCGAAGCCTGCCACCAGGCCGAGGACGGACAGGACGACCGGCGAGGCCTGGAACATCGCCCCGGGTGGGTTCAGCGTCGGGGTCGCGACCTGCTTGGTGCCGAAGGTGCCCCACACGAACCGCGCGGTGTAGGCGACGGTCAGCACCGACCCGACCACCAGACCGGCGAGGGCGAGGGTGCCCCAGGCGCCGATGCCAGCGTCGTCCCCGAGGTCGACGAAGGCCGCGAGCGCGGCCTCCTTGGTGGTGAACCCGAGGAGCGGGGGCAGGCCCGCCATCGACGCGGCCGCCAGCACGGTGGCCACGAAGAGGACGGGCAGGGAGCGGGCGAGGCCCGTGAGCTCGCGCAGGTCGCGCGTGCCGACACTGCGGTCGACCACGCCCACCACGAGGAAGAGGGTCGACTTGAACAGCGCGTGGCCGAGGACGAGCGACAGGCCGGCGAACGCCGCCGCGCGGGTCCCGGCCCCGGCGACGGCCACCAGGAAGCCGAGCTGGCTCACCGTGCCGTAGGCGAGCAGCAGCTTGATGTCGTGCTGGCGGAGGGCGCGCAGGCCGCCGATGATCATCGTGACGATGCCGAGCGTCAGCAGCACGGGGCGCCAGCCCGGGGTGTCGGCGAACGCGGGCGCCATGAGCAGCACGAGGAACACGCCGGCCTTCACCATGGCCGCGGCGTGCAGGTAGGCGCTGACGGGGGTGGGTGCCGCCATGGCACCCGGGAGCCAGAAGTGGAACGGGGCCAGGGCCGACTTGCTGAGCGCGCCGACGAGGAGCAGCGCGACCGCGGCGGTGACGGCCGGGCCGGACGGCGGGTCGGCGACGACCTCGCTCAGGCGAGGGGTGCCGGTCTGCGCGTGCAGCACGAACAGGCCGACGAGCATCGAGAGCCCGCCGAACGTCGTGACGAGAAGGGCGTTCATCGCGGCGCGACGGTTCGCACGGCGTTCGGGGTTGTGGCCGATGAGCAGGTACGACAGGACGGTCGTCAGCTCCCAGAACACGAACAGGACGTACATGTTGTCCGACAGGACGAGCCCGAGCATCGCCCCCGCGAACGCCGTCAGGACACCGGAGAAGCGCCAGATCTCGGGGTCGCCCTGGCGAAAGTACCAGCCGCAGTACAGGAGGACCAGCGCGCCGACGCCGGTGACGACCAGCGACATGATCGCGGTGAGCGGGTCGAGCACGAGATCGACGTCGACACCCAGGCTGGGGATCCACGACCACCGCTCGACGACCGGCGCACCACCGTCGGTGACGTCGAGCGTGCGGGGGAGCAGCCAGAGGAACGAGGCGGCCGGGACGAGGGCCAGCACGACGAACGCGCGGCGGTCGAGCAGCCGGGTGAGGGCGGGGGCCCCCGCTGCGGCGACGAGGTGCAGCGCGAGAAGCCCGATCATTGCCGCCATCCTATCGGGCGGCTCCGTGCGACGGCACGTCGTACCGTGGGCGCATGAGCGAGCGTCAGCGAGTGAACAACGAGACCGTCATGCTGCGCGTCTCGTACCCTGTGCTGTTCTCGACCAGGCGCGGAGCATGATCGACTGGCGCGTCGCGCGGAGCACGGCGACGACCCTCACCCGGCCCGGCCCCGACCTCTCGGCCGCGGAGGCCGACGACGTGGTCGCCGAGCTACGCGAGGCGGCGGCGCGGTCGGAGGGTCCGGTGCGTGACTTCTCCGACCTGCACGCCCCCGACACGGTGCAGGCGCAGGCGCCGGTCCTCGTCGTCGACCGTCCCCGCTGGATCGAGGCCAACCTGGCCACGTTCGAGGTGCTGATGGACCCGGTCGTGGCCCGGCTCGAGCAGGGTCGCTCGGGCGGTGCGGGCCCGGTCGGCGGGCTGACGCGCGCCGTCGGGAGCCGGGTCAGCGGGGCGGAGGTGGGCGGCCTCGTCGCGCTCCTCTCGGGCAAGGTGCTGGGCCAGTTCGACCCGTTCTGGACCGGACCGCGCGGCGAGGGCGGACGTCTCCTGCTCGTGGCGCCCAACATCGTCCAGGTCGAGCGCAGCCTCGACGTCGACCCGCACGACTTCCGGCTGTGGGTCTGCCTGCACGAGGAGACGCACCGGGTGCAGTTCACCGCCGTGCCGTGGATGCGCGACCACCTCCGCACGCTGATCGACGAGCTGACGGAGGCCACCGACCTCGACTCCGAGGCGCTGCAGCGCTTTCTCACCGACGGGCTCCCGGAGCTGGTCAAGGTCGTGCGCGGCACCTCGGAGGCCTCGCTGGCCGAGGTGTTCCAGAACGAGCGGCAGAAGGCCGTGGTCGACCGGATCACGGGTGTCATGTCGCTGCTCGAGGGCCACGCCGACGTCGTCATGGACGGGGTCGGCCCCGACGTCATCCCGACGGTCGCCACCATCCGTCGCCGGTTCGACTCGCGGCGCAAGGGCGGCAACGGCGTCGACCGGCTCCTGCGCCGGCTCCTCGGCCTGGAGGGCAAGATGCGTCAGTACCGCGACGGTGCGGTGTTCGTGCGCCGGGTGACCGACCAGGTGGGCCTCGCCGGGTTCAACGCGGTGTGGGAGAGGCCCGAGAACCTGCCCGACCGCGCCGAGATCACCGACCCGGGCGCCTGGGTCCGGCGCGTCCACGGCTGACGGGCTCGTCGGGTGAGGCTGCTCGACGCCGAGGCCCGTGGTCGCGCGGGGGTCCGGGCCGGCCTCGCCGACCTCGACGCCGCCGTGCCGGTCGTGCTCGGGGTCTCCGGTGGTGCCGACTCGTTGGCGCTCGCCGCGTGCGCGGCCTTCGTGGCCGACCGCGACCGTCGCCCCGTCCGTGGCGTCGTGGTCGACCATGGCCTGCAGGACGCGTCGGCCGAGGTGGTCCGGGTGGTCGTCGGGTCCGACGGGGGACCGGAGGGTGCCGCGCGCTCGGCGCGACGCGCAGCCCTCCTGGACGCTGCGGGTCCTGAGGGGGTCGTGCTCCTCGCCCACACGCTCGACGACCAGGCCGAGACGGTCCTGCTCGGGCTCGGCCGGGGGT